>DATNCK010000001.1:0-5210 GCA_035571575.1 Steroidobacteraceae bacterium
CGCAACGAGATGGTCGACGCGCTGGAGGCCGCGCGAGGTCAGCGCGGCGGACGTGGTGGCGAAGGTGCCGTGGATGCCGCCGAGGGCCATCGTCCCAAACGCCGTCGCCGGCGACGGCGCCGGCCCGCGGGTCCGGAATGACGCGCTGGATTCCCGCTTACATAGGCATTGGCAGCAATCTGGGCGACTCGCTGGCGCGCGTGCATGCGGCCTTCGATGCGCTGGCCGGCGTGGAGCGCACGCGGCTCATCGCGCGCTCACAGCTGTATCGCACGCGCCCGTTCGGTCCGGTGGCGCAGAGCGATTTCGTCAATGCGGTGGCCGGTGTGCTGACGCAGCTGTCCGCGACCGAAGTGCTGGGTGCGCTGCGCGGCATCGAATCCGCTGCCGGGCGGGTTCGCAATGAGCGATGGGGTCCACGTACGCTGGATCTGGACCTTCTGGTCTACGGTGATGCGCGCATTGCCGAACCGGATCTGACGGTGCCGCATCCGGGCATCGCCGAGCGTGGCTTCGTGCTGCGACCTTTGCATGACGTGGCGCCCACGCTCGATGTGCCGGGTGTCGGGCGCGTGGAAGAATTATTGCGGCGACTGCCCGACGACGGCATTGCCGGCGTGGTGACGGCATGACCGTGCCGCACCGCTATGTCGTGGTCGAAGGCGCCATCGGCGTGGGCAAGACCAGCCTCACGCGCAAGCTGGCCACCACACTGGGCGCGCAGCCGGTGCTGGAGCAGGCCGACGAGAATCCCTTCCTCGAACGTTTCTACCGCAATCCGCGTGTGGGCGCATTGCCGGCGCAGCTTTTTTTCCTGTTCCAGCGCGCGCAGCAGCAGGCGCTGCTGAAGCAGCAGGACTTGTTCGGCAGCGTGCGCGTTGCCGATTACCTGCTGGCCAAGGACGACCTGTTTGCGCGCATGACGCTGGATGACGAAGAGTATGGCCTGTATCGCCAGGTCTACGAGCGCCTGGCCATTGATCCGCCGCGCCCCGATCTGGTGGTCTACCTGCAGGCCCCGGTGGATGTGCTGCTGGAACGCATTGCGCGCCGCGGTATCGCACATGAGAGCCTCATCGACCGCGGCTATCTCACGCGGCTGAACGAAGCCTATGCGCGCTTCTTCCACGCCTATGACGAGAGTCCGCTGCTGATCGTGAACGCGGCCAATATCGATCCGATCAGCAATGAGGCGGATTATGACGAGCTGCTGGCACAGATCGGCCGTACGGTCCGCGGCCGGCTCTACTACAATCCACTGCGGCACAAGGGACTGTAGGAAGAGGCGATGTACACGCAACTGCAGCTGCGCGGCGCGACCCGCCCCCCAGTTACGCTGGCCACGCTCGACAAGATGCGTGCCGAGGGCGAGCGCATCGCCGCGCTGACCTGCTATGACGCCAGCTTCGCGGTATTGCTCGATACCGCCGAAGTCGATCTGGTGCTGGTGGGCGACTCGCTGGGCATGGTGATCCAGGGGCACGACACCACTGTGCCTGTGACCATGGAAAACATGGTCTATCACACCTGCGCCGTGTCGCGCGGCCTGTACCGGCCGTTCCTCGTGGCCGACCTGCCGTTCATGAGTTATTCCTCCCGCGAACTGGCGCTGGCCAACTCCGTGCGGCTGATGCAGGACGGCGGCGCACGCATGGTGAAGCTGGAAAGCGGCGCCGAGCAGTTGAGCATCGTGGAGTTTCTGGCTGGGCACGACATCGCGGTATGTGCGCACCTGGGCCTGAAGCCGCAGTCGGTGCACAAGACGGGTGGCTTTCGGGTGCAGGGCCGGCAGCAGGAGGCGGCACAGCGCATCCTGCAGGAAGCCAAGGATCTGGAATCAGCCGGCGCGGACATCGTGCTGCTGGAATGCATTCCGAATGAACTGGGCAAGGCGGTTACCGAGGCATTGTCGGTGCCGGTGATTGGCATCGGTGCAGGTCCCGATACCACCGGCCAGATCCAGGTGCTCTACGACATCCTCGACATCACGCCCGGCCGCAAGCCGAAGTTCGTGCGCAATTTCATGCAGGGCGTGGACTCGCCGCTGGCGGCCGTGCAGGCCTACGTGGCGGCCGTGAAGTCGCGCGACTATCCCGGCCCGGAATACTGCTTCTCATGAGCGTTGCGGTTGCACGCGCGCCGATGATCACCGTCGAGCGCATCGACGGTCTGAGGGACGTGGTGCGCCTGTGGCGCGCGGAAGGCGCGCGCATTGGCTTCGTGCCTACCATGGGTTCACTGCATGCCGGACACATGAGCCTGCTGTCGGCGGCGCGCTTTCGTGCCGATCGCATCATCTCCAGCGTGTTCGTCAATCCGCTGCAGTTCGGACCCAATGAGGATTTCGAACGCTATCCGCGCACGCCCGCCGAGGACACGCAGCTGCTGGCCGAAGCCGGTTGCGATCTGCTGTTCCTGCCGGCGGTGGACGAGATCTATCCGGATGGCCGCGAGAGCGCCACGCGCGTCAGCGTGAAGGCGCTGTCGGGGATACTGGAAGGCGCGCATCGGCCGGGGCACTTCGACGGCGTAGCCACAGTGGTGGCCAAGCTGTTCGGTATCGTGCAGCCGGATGTTGCCGTGTTCGGCGAGAAGGACTACCAGCAGCTGGCCATCATCCGGCGCATGACGGCGGACCTGGACATTCCAGTGGAAATCGTCGGTGCGCCGACGGTGCGCTCGCCCGATGGTCTGGCGATGAGTTCGCGCAATCGCTATCTGTCGGAGGCTGAGCGTGCGCTGGCGCCGCGCATCTATGCCACGCTGCGGGCGGCGGCCGCGCGCGTGGATGCCGGCGAGCGCAACTATGCGCAGCTGGGCGCCTGGGGCATGGGCGAACTGCGCGCCGCAGGCATGCAGCCGGACTACTTCGAGTTGCGCGATGCCGGGACGCTGCTCGAGCCGGTGCCGGGTACGCGTGAACTGGTGATCCTCACCGCCGCGCGACTGGGCCGGGCGCGGTTGATCGACAATCTGCGCCTGCCGCTGCGGTGATTTTCAGCGTTCACCTGAACTCTTGATTCAGCCGCTGGCTGCAGCCAGCCTTGATTCCAGCTGCTGCAGTGCCCAGCGTGCATGTTCAGCGATCAGCGCCGAATCATCGCCGCACCTGGCTTGCAGCGCCGCAATGGCGGCCTGGTCCGCAGGGCCATTGCCCAAGGCCACGGCGATGTTGCGGATGAAGGCCTCGTGGCCGATGCGTCGAATGGGAGAGCCTTCGAAGCGCGATTCAAACTCGGCCCGCGTCCAGCGGATCAGCTCAGTCAATCGTGGCGCATCCAGTCCATGCCGCACCTTGAAATCCGGATGCGCGGCAGCGCGCGCGAACTTGTTCCACGGACACACCAGTTGGCAGTCATCGCAGCCGTAGATGCGATTGCCGATGGCGCTGCGCAGTTCCACCGGAATGCTCCCGCGCAATTCGATGGTGAGATAGGAGATGCAGCGCCGTGCATCGAGCTGGAAGGGCGCGACGATGGCCTGCGTGGGGCAGGCAGGCATGCAGGCCGAGCAGCTGCCGCAATGCGCGCTGGCAGCGGCATCCACCGGCAGTGGGAGGTCGGTGAATATCTCGCCGAGGAAGAAATACGATCCGGCATCGCGTGCGATCAGGTTGGTGTGCTTGCCGATCCAGCCTAGACCGGCATCGCGCGCCAGCGGCTTTTCCAGCACCGGACCGGAGTCGACGAACACCCGGTAGGCATGCGGGATGCGCGCGGCGATCTGCTCGGCCAGACGCTGCAGCGACTGGCGCAGCACCTTGTGGTAATCGCGACCCAGCGCGTAGCGCGACACATAGCCCAGCTGCGGATCCTGCAACACCTGCCACGCATCGGCGGCATCGTTGGGCCAGTAGTCCATGCGCGCGCTGATCACCCGCAATGTGCCCGGAGTCAGTTCTGCCGGCCGGCTGCGGCGCGTGCCATGCCGCGCCATGTAGTGCATCTGGCCGTGGAAACCGCTATCAAGCCATTGCTGCAGGCGCTGCTCGTCCTCGGGCAGATCCACGCCCGCCACACCCACTGCCGTGAAACCTGCTGCCCGAGCCAGTTCCAGCAGTTCTTCGCGTGAAAGCGGCTGCTGCATCGCCGGCCAGTATACTTTGCTGCCCATGACCCTACCGACTGCCGTCTATCGTGCCGCTGCGGTTCGCCAGATCGAGCAGTCTGCGATCGCGGCGGGCATTCCCGGCTATACGCTGATGCAGCGCGCAGGCGCTGCGGCGCTTGCGCATCTGCGACAGCTCTGGCCCACGACGAGCTCCATCGTGGTGGTGGCAGGTACCGGCAACAATGGTGGCGATGGGCTGGTGTTGGCCCGGCTGGCGCGCGCCGCGGGCATCCGTACGCTGGTGATGATGGTGGGGGATCCCGCGACGCTGCGAGGGGAGGCGCGCCAGGCACTGCAGGATCTGCAGACCGTGGGCATGGACCTGCGGCCCTTCGATGCCACGGAGTTGGATTCCCACGATGTCATCGTCGATGCGCTGCTGGGCATCGGCGTGCGCGCGCCGCTGAAGCCAGCCTGGCAGGCGGCCATCGCTGCGATGAATGCCGCGAAGCGCGACATTCTTTCCCTCGATACCCCCTCCGGGCTGGAACCGGACACGGGATGCGCGCTGCCTGCCGTGCGCGCCACGGCGACGCTGAGTTTCCTTGCCCTCAAGACCGGCTTGTTTCTGGGCGAAGGTCCTGAATACGCCGGTACCTTGGCGTTCGATGCATTGGGCGTGACATCGATGCCTGATGATCTGACGCCGGCACTGCAACGGCTGGAGCAAGACTGTCTCGCCACTGCGTTGCCGCCGCGTTTGCGGCAGAGTCACAAGAGCATGTTCGGGCGCGTGCTGATCATCGGCGGAGGCGCGGGGATGCCCGGCGCGGTGCGATTGGCGGCGGAATCCGCACTGCTCGTCGGCGCGGGCCTGGTCACCGTCGCCAGCCGGCCGGAGCATTTGAGCGTGATCGTCGGAACCAGGCCTGAATTGATGTTCCAGGCGCTGTCTCAGGGCGCCGATGTGGATGAAGTGTTGGCGCAGGCCGATGTGGTCGCCTTGGGTCCAGGCCTGGGGCGCAGCGACTGGGGGCGTGAACTGTTGCAGCACGTGCTGGCCAAGCGGCGCCTGGGACAGCATCTGGTGGTGGATGCCGATGCGCTCAATCTCATTGCCGAAGGTATGGGACTGCAGCGCTGCGATGACTGGGTGCTCA
>DATNCK010000002.1:0-24046 GCA_035571575.1 Steroidobacteraceae bacterium
ACAGCAGCTTCAGGTGATCGTTGATCTCCGTCATCGTGCCCACCGTGGAGCGCGAGGTGCGCACCGGGTTGGTCTGGTCGATGGCGATGGCCGGGGGAATGCCCTCGATGCGATCGACCTGCGGCCGGTCCATGCGGTCGAGGAACTGCCGCGCGTAGGGCGAGAAGGTCTCGATGTAGCGGCGCTGGCCTTCGGCGTACAGCGTGTCGAAGGCCAGCGAGGATTTACCGGAGCCCGAAACCCCCGTGATGACGATCAGCTCGCCCAGCGGCAGATCCAGATCCAGGTTGCGCAGGTTGTTCTGCCGCGCATTGTGGATACGGATGACGGGCTGCGAAGAATCGGACATCGGCAAATCCTGATCGTGAGGCCTGTATATCCATACAGTATACCTGCGTTATTTACGGTGGCTGATGGCCCAGACGTAGGCCGCGACGGCATCCACGTCGGCTGCCTGCAGCGGTGCCGCGCCCAGCGGCGGCATGGCACCGATACCAGCCTTCGCGGCCACCACGCCTTTGACGATGGTGCCCTTGATGCCGGCCACACTGCCGTCGCTCCACAGCCAGGTGCTGTCGGTGAGATTGGCGCCCACCTGCGTGCCACCGCCGTCCGAGCCGTGGCAGCCCGTGCAGGTGCCACCTGCGGACTGGCCGCGGAACACCTTCTCGCCCTGTGCCAGCTGCTCGGGGCTGGAGCCGGGAGGTGGGGTCAATGAGGCCAGAGCGATGCCGCCGCTGGCTCCTGCGAGTACAGCCGGCGCGGGCGCTGCGGCGACCGCCGTAGTGGCACCGGCGCCCAGATGCGTGATGCGCCAGATGCGACCCTTGGCGTCGTCGCTGACGTACAGCGCGCCGTCTGGTCCCAGTGCCAGGCCTGCCGGACGATGCTCGGCGCGTCCCGGCGCCTTCTCCGAACCCGCGAAGCCGTCGGCGAATATCACGTAATCGCCTGAAGCCTTGCCGTCAGCCATCGGCTGGAAGACCACGTTGTAGCCGCCCTGTGGATCTGGCGCACGATTCCATGAGCCGTGGAAGGCAACGAAAGCGCCGCCACGCCAGGCCACCGGAAACTGCTGGCCGGTATAGATCAGCACATCATTTGGCGCCCAGTGCGCGGGGAATGCCGCCGCGGGGCCATGCTTCTGCGCGCAGACGCCCTCGGTCTTGCCATCGCCGCCATACTCCGGTGCCAGCATCAGCTTTTTCTGCGTGCCGTCGTAATAGCACTGGGGCCAGCCGTAGTCAGCGCCTTGCTCCACCTGCACCATCACTTCGGCAGGCAGCTCGTGACCGACTGCCGTGGTGTACAGCTTCGGCCAGCTTTCCGGCAGCTGGTCACGGCCGTGCTGCACGGCATAGAGGCGTCCGGACGCATCGAAGCTCTGACCGCCTGAGTTGCGCAGGCCGGTGATGTAGCGCTCCTTCGCAGACCACTTCTGGCCCGCCTTGCTCGCGTCGTAACGCCAGATGCCGGCGCGCGTAGTCAGTTCTGCACAGGGCGTGGCACCCTTCGCGCCGGGCTGGCGCGCGGGAGATTCACAGGCATTGCTGCCGGAGCCCGAGTTGATGAAGAGGTTGCCCTGCGCATCGATCACGAAGGGGTGCATGGGATGATCACCGCTTTGCGGCAGACCTGTGAGGACTTTCTCGGGCTTGCCCTGCGGCACCGGATTTCCTGCGGTGAGCGGGAAGCGCAGCACGAAGTCGTTCTGCTCGGCATACAGCGCGTTGTTGTACAGCGCGATGCCGGTGCCGCCCGTGGCCTTCTCCGGCACGCCATCGCCGAAGCGCTGGATGATCTCGGCCTTGCCGTCGCCGTCCTTGTCCTGCAGTGCGACCAGGAAGCCCCCTTCCGGTGGCTTGTCGAAGCCGAAGTACTGGCCGCTCCAGGTATTCACGTACACCGTGCCATCGGCGGCGACCGTCATGTGCCGCGCATGGCCCACATTGTCGGCAAAGACGGTGGCGCAGAAGCCCGGCGCCAGCGAAAGACCGCCATTGTCACCCTGGCAGGTGGGTACGGGAGGCGCTGCAGCGACGGGTGGCTCATTGCGGCTGCAGCCAGCGATGGCGAGCAGCACTGCGAAACCGATTGCGGGCACGCCGATGGAGCGGACCTGTGAATGTTGCATGAGTTCTCCGTCAGAGTCGTTCAGGTTTCCCAGCCACAGGTCTGGCCAGCATTCTTTTCTTTCAGCCAGCCCATCAATGGCTGGAAGTACTCGATGATGGCGCTCGCATCTATCTGGCGCGAGCCGGTGAGTTTTTCAAGTGTCTCGGCCCAGGGTCGGCTTGCGCCCGCGGCCAGCATGGCCTGGAACTTCTGGCCCGCTTCCTTGCTGCCGTAGATCGAGCATTCATTCAGCGGTCCTTTGAAGCCGGCCGCCTGGCACAGCGCGCGGTGAAACTGGAACTGCAGCACGAATGACAGGAAGTAGCGTGTATAGGGCGTGTTGGCTGGTACATGGTATTTCGCGCCCGGATCGAAATCTTCTTCGGTGCGCGCCACGGGTGCGGCGATGCCCTGATATTTCGTGCGCAGATCCCACCAGGCCTTGTTGTAGTCCGCGGGCTTGATCTTTCCCGAGAACACATTCCAGCGCCATTGATCGATGAGCTTGCCGAAAGGCAGGAAGGCGATCTTGTCCGCCGCGATCTTCATCTGGTGATTGATGACTGATTCTTTCGAGGGCTGCGCCTGCTTGAGCAGGCCGACTTTCGCCAGATAGCCCGGCGTCATGGAGAGCACCACCGTGTCGCCGATGGCTTCATGGAAGCCGTCGTTGGCGCCATTCTCGAACAGAAACGGCTGGTTCTTGTAGGCCAGGTAATACTGTACGTGGCCCAGCTCGTGGTACGTGGTTTCCAGGTCTTCCTGCGTGGGCGTGATGCATTCCTTGACGCGCACGTCCTCCTTGAAATCCATGTGCCAGGCGCTGGCATGACAGACCACGTCGCGGTCGCGCGGCCGCACCAGCATGGAACGTTCCCAGAAGGTCTTCGGCAGCGCGGGCATGCCCAGTGAGGTGTAGAAGGATTCCGCCTGCTTCACGATCTGCTCGGCCGAATAGTGCTGCTGCACCAGCGCAGCGCTGACGCTGTCGGCCTTCACGGCCGGATAGGGTTTGAGAATGTCTTCGTAGATGTTGTTCCACTGCTGCGCCCACAGATTGCCGAACAGCTGCGCGGGAATCGGTTTTCCCGCCGGCACTCTCTGTTCGCCGTATTTCTTCGCCAGCTGCGCGCGCGCGTAGCAATGCATCTGCTCGTACAGCGGCTTCACCTGTCCCCACAGCCGCTCGACTTCGGCATCGAACTCGGCCGGTGTCATGTCATAAGGCGCGCGCCACAGCTCACCGAGATCGGCGAAGCCGATTTCGCGCGAGCCCTCGTTGGCCAGTTCGACGAAGCGCGTGTAGTCCTGGCGCATCTGGCGGCCGACGCTGTGCCCGCCGGTCCACGCTTCGGTGAGCTCATCGTAGTTGCGGCTCTTCGAGATGGTCTCACTGAGCTGGTCGATGTTGCGGCAGTCCTGTTTGCCGTTTTTGGTCGTGCAGTACTTGCCAGCGCCGTACTGGCCCTCCATGCGCGCCATGATGGTGGTGAGTTCCTTGCGCTTGGCCGGATCATCCGGCGCGGGGGCGGTGAACTGGTCTGAGGGTTGCAGCAGCAACTTGATGGATCGCGCCGTGGCATCGTCCGCTTTCACGTCCCTGAAGCGTGAGGCCTCTTTGAATGCCTTGCTGAAGTAGGCCAGTGAACGTTCACTCGCGCGTGCCGCCAGCAGCTGCGTGTCATCGGTGATGTAGGTGTCGTGTACCCAGCCGGCGGCGGCATATTCGATGGCAAATGCCTCGAGATCCGCGTTGAGCTGCTTCACGAAGGCCTGGGCATCCGCAGCGGTGGGTGCCTGTGGCTTCGGGGTACAGGAGGCCAGCAGAATGCCGCTGACTGCTGCAGCGATGCCTCTGGACAGAAGACGGGTGGTTTTACTCATGCCTACTCCTACAGGCTGCGGACGGACGTCCTGGCCGATGAGGGGGTAAACTGTAGCGCCAACCCACCCGCGCTGCAGCGCCCGCTAATGCCCCTGGCCAGCCCCACCAGCCTGTTTTCTGCTTCGCTATCCGGTCCCAAGTCCGCAGCGGCGCCGTTTCTGCCCATGTCTCGCGCTGAAATGCAGGCGCTGGGCTGGGAGCAGTGCGATGTGATCATCGTGACCGGCGACGCCTATGTGGATCACCCGAGCTTCGGCATGGCCATCATCGGGCGGCTGCTCGAGGCCCAGGGGCTGAAGGTGGGCATCATCGCCCAGCCCGATTGGAGCAGTGCCGCGGCCTTCAAGGCCTTGGGCAAGCCTCGCCTGTTCTTCGGCGTGACGGCCGGCAACATGGATTCCATGGTCAATCGCTACACCTCGGACAAGCGCATCCGCAGTGACGATGCCTATACCCCGGGTGGCGCCGCCGGCTTGCGTCCTGATCGTTCGGTCATCGTCTATTCGCAGCGGCTGCGCGAAGCCTTCCGCGAAGTGCCCATCGTGATCGGTGGCATCGAGGCCTCCTTGCGCCGCATCGCGCACTACGATTACTGGTCGGAGAAAGTCCGTCGTTCGGTGCTGCTGGACGCGAAGGCCGACCTGTTGCTCTACGGCAATGCGGAGCGACAGATCGTGGATCTCGCGCTGCGCATGGATGCGGGTGAATCCATCGGGCAGATCCGCGACCTGCGCGGCTCGGCCTTTGTGCGCGGCGCGCATGCGGCGGATTTCATCGAGATCGATTCCCGGCATCTGGATGCGCCGGGCCCATTGAATCCGCCGGTGGATCCATATGCCATGGAGCCGGAACGCAAGGGCAAGTCGGAAGATGCGCCTGCGGGAGAGAAAGTCGTGCGCTTCGCGCGCCGCGTGAAGAGCGTGGATCGCGAGCGCAGCGTGATCCGCATGCCGGACTACGAGCAGGTCGCCAACGATCCGGTGTTGTATGCGCATGCCTCGCGCATCCTGCATCTGGAGGCCAATCCTCACAATGCGCGTGCGTTGGTGCAGCGGCATGGTGATGTTGATCTATGGATCAACACGCCGCCGATTCCGCTCGATACGAAGGAGATGGACGGCCTGTATGAGCTGCCCTATCAGCGGCGGCCGCATCCGTCTTATGGCAAGGCGGAGATTCCGGCCTACAAGATGATCCGCTTCTCGATCTCGATTCAGCGCGGTTGCTTCGGCGGTTGCAGCTTCTGCTCCATCACCGAACATGAGGGACGCATCATCCAGAACCGTTCGGAAGGCTCGGTGCTGAAGGAGATCGAGACCATCCGCGATACGGTGCCCGGCTTCACTGGCGTGATCTCCGATCTGGGCGGGCCGACGGCCAACATGTATCGCATTGCCTGCAAGAGCCGCGAGATCGAGGCCAATTGCCGGCTGCCTTCGTGTGTGTACCCCAAGGTCTGCGAGAACCTCAACACCGATCACTCACCGCTGATCGAGCTGTATCGCAAGGCGCGTACCTTGCCCGGCATCAAGAAAGTGCTGATCGGTTCCGGCGTGCGCTACGACCTGGCCATCGAATCGCCCGAGTATGTGAAGGAACTGGCGCAGCATCACGTGGGCGGATATCTGAAGATCGCGCCCGAGCATGTGCGCGAAGGGCCTCTGGCGAAGATGATGAAGCCCGGGGTCGGAACTTATTACCGGTTCAAGGAGCTGTTCGACAGGTACTCGAAAGAGGCGGGCAAGGAGCAGTACCTCATCCCGTACTTCATCGCCGCGCACCCCGGCACTACGGATGAAGACATGCTCGAGCTGGCGATCTGGCTGAAGAAGAATGGTTTTCGCGCCGACCAGGTGCAGGCTTTTCTGCCTTCGCCCATGGCGTCCGCGACGGCCATGTATCACAGCGGCAAGAATCCACTGCGGCGCGTGACGCGCGACAGCGAGCAGGTGGCCGTGGCCAAAGGGCTGCGGCAGCGCCGCTTGCACAAGGCCTTCCTCCGTTATCACGATCCCAACAACTGGCCGATGCTGCGCGAGGCGCTGCGCCGCATGGGCAAGGGCCGGCTGATCGGCAGCGGTCCGAACCATCTGATTCCGGCGTATCAGCCACCTGGAACGGGCCACATGGCTGAAGGCCGGCGCAAGCGTTTGCCCGTGGATGGAACGGGAGAAGCAGCAGAGGGGCAGAGACGTCCAAACGGCCCGCGAACCTCCCAACCCATGCGGACTCAGCACACCGGTCTGCCACGAGTGCCGCAGTCGCCACGCTCTGCGAGTCCGCCACGTTCCGCGAGCCCGCCGCGTTCGCCACGCCCGTCACAGAAGAAATCCCCGCGAGGGCCGCGATGAATGCGCAGCGCTCGATGGCGGTGGCTGCACTGTTCATGGTTTGCGGCATCGTCGTCGGCGCATTGGCCAGTCATGCATTGCAGAACCTGCTCAGCGCCACGCAGCTGCATGCACTCGATACCGCGGTGGAATACCAGCTGCTCAACGCGCTGGGGCTGTTCCTCATCGGGCTGCTGGCGCAGTCGCGCGCGGATGCCTGGCTGCCGCGTATTGCCATGGCTCTTGCGGCAGGCATCGTGTGCTTCAGCGGCGGCATCTACGTGATGCTGGCCGGCGCGCCGCGGCTGTTCGGCCTGATCACTCCCGTGGGCGGGGTGCTGATGATTCTGGCTTGGGTGATGCTGGCCTGGCGGCTTTTCACAGCAAGAGCCGGAGCCCCGCGCCCGTTGTGAGCAGTGAGCCGAAGAAGCGCCGCTGGTCGGTGTGGATTGCCGTGGCTGTGTTCGCGGTGGCCATCGTCCTCGTCGATCGCGTGCTCGGCAAATACCAGTGGAGAGAGGTGGCGGCACATCTCTACACCACATCTCCGCGTGCGCTGCTGGCGGCCGCGGCGCTCACCGTTGGCAGCTATCTGGTGCTTACGGTTTACGATCTTCTCGGCGTACGCAACGCAGGGGCGAAGCTGCGTTGGCGCACGGTGGCCACGGCCTCTTTTGCCGCCTATGCCGTTGCCCACAACGTGGGCTTCTCGGCGCTGGCCGGTGGTTCGGTGCGTTATCGCATTTATTCCAAGGCGGGCCTGACGGGCCTGCAGATCGCGCAGGTCATCGCATTCTGCACGCTGACCTTTGCACTCGGGTCCGTCCTGCTCGGCGGCCTGTCGATGCTCATGCAGCCCGTGCAGGCCGGCGATGTCATGCACGTCACGCCCAATCTGGCGCGTGTCGTCGGCGTGGCCATGATGTCGGTGGTGGTGGTCTATGTGATCACTGGCACGATCCGGCGCAAGCCGCTGATGTTCCGCGGTGCGCCGGTGAATCTGCCCGGCGTAGGCATGTCGCTGCTGCAGGTGACCACCGCCTGCATCGATCTGTGCCTGGCCTCCGGTGTGCTGTACGTGCTGATGCCGGAAGGATCCACGGGCAGCTTCATCGGCTTCATGGGTATCTATCTGCTCGCGGCTGCCGCAGGCCTGGTGAGCAGCGTGCCCGGCGGACTGGGCGTGTTCGAGATCGTGCTGCTGAAGCTGACGGCAGGACCCGCCGACGCCAAGCTCGCCGCCGTGCTGGCCTATCGCGTCATCTACTACGTGCTGCCCTTCCTGCTGGCGCTCATCGTGATGGTGGCGCACGAGGCCTGGCTGAAACGCAGGCTGTTTGCGCGCTGGCTGGCCTGGGGTCGCGCCTGGCTGCGCGTCGTGACGCCGCATGTCATCAGCGCCGCGGTATTCGCCGGTGGCGTGGTGCTGCTGTTCTCCGGCGCCACACCGATGCTGGACGAGCGCATGCATCTGCTGCGGGAGATCGTGCCGCTGCCACTGCTCGAAGCCTCGCATCTGCTGGGCAGTGCGGCGGGCGTGGCACTGCTGTTGCTGGCGCAGAGTGTGCAGCGGCGACTGGATGCGGCCTGGCATGTAACGCTGGTGCTGCTGATCATCGGCGTGCTGGCTTCGCTGGCCAAGGGCTTCGACTACGAAGAGGCATTGGTACTGGCCGCCATGATCGCCATGCTCATCGCGGCGCGGGACCGGTTTCATCGCAAGGCCTCGCTGCTCGATCAACGCTTCTCGCCGGGCTGGGTGCTGGCCGCCGGCGGTGCACTGCTGGCTTCGCTGTGTCTGGCGTGGCTGTCGTATCGCCACATCGATTACCGCCAGGATCTGTGGTGGCAGTTCGCGCTGCATGCCGATGCGCCGCGCACCATGCGCGCTGCCGTACTGACCATCGTCATCGCGGGTGTTGCCGGCGCCTGGATGCTGCTGCGGCCTTCACCGCACGATCCGGAGCTGCCCGGCGAGGCAGACCTGGAGCGTGCGCGGCTTGCCATTGCCGAGTGCGCGGATACATCCGCCAATATCGCCCTGCTCGGCGACAAGAACCTGCTGTTCTCGGCGGACGGGCGTGGCTTCGTGATGTTCCGGCCGGTGGGCCGCAGCTGGATTGCCATGGGCGATCCGGTAGGGCCGCCGGCCGTGCGCGAACAACTGGTGTGGCAGTTCCGCGAGGCCTGCGATCGTTACGCGGCGCGTTCGGTGTTCTACCAGATCGGCGTCGACGATCTGCCCAACTACCTCGATGCCGGTCTCACGCTGTCGAAGATCGGCGAGGAGGCGCGGGTGGAGCTGGCGCAGTTCGGGCTGGAAGGATCGCGCTGGGCGGAGCTGCGGCAGATTCATCGCCGCGCACAGCGTGATGGCGCCAGCAGCGCCGTGCTGACGGTGGAGCAGGTGGCCGCGGAAATGCCGCTGCTGCGCGCCATCTCCGATCAATGGCTGGCCGCCAAATCAGTCGCGGAAAAAGGTTTCTCCCTCGGTCGCTTCGAAGAGCGTTACGTGTCGCGTTTTCCCTGTGCTGTCGTGAAGGTCAACGATCGCATCGTTGCCTTCGCCAACGTATGGGCCAGTGGCGGAAAGCAGGAATTGTCCGTGGACCTGATGCGCTACGACGAAAACGCACCCAAGGGAGTGATGGATTATCTGCTGATCGAGCTGATGCTATGGGGCAAGCAGCAGGGCTACGCCTGGTTCAATCTTGGCATGGCGCCTCTGTCTGGTCTGGTGGATCGCGAGTTCTCGCCGATGTGGAATCGTGTCGGCGCCTTCGTGTATCGGCACGGCGAGCACTTCTACAATTTCGAAGGGCTGCGTGATTACAAGGAAAAGTTCCACCCGGAATGGCGGCCGCGTTACCTGGCCACACCCGGGCGCAGCGCGCTGCCGAGAGTGATAATGGATCTGACTTCACTCATCGCCGGCAGTTCGCGCCGCATCGTGATGCGCTGAGCGCGATGACGTTTTCTTAATCTCCGGGTGAACAGCCCGTAGTGGCAGGCCGGCAAAGATCCTCCCATGAAGATTCTGACCCTGCTGGCCTGCATTCTGTTGCCTCCGCGGATGGTGTTGGCCGCCGCGTTGCCAGCGGATCTGCCGTTGACGGAACACGCGCTGCGCGCCGGTTCTGCCGCACCCACCGGCGTCATGGCGCTATTGATTTCCGGCGACGGCGGCTGGGCCAGCATTGATCGCAAGGTGGCATCGGGCCTTGTGCGGCGTGGCGTCCCCGTCGTCGGCCTGGATTCGCTGCGCTATTTCTGGCACGAGCGCACGCCCGAACAGACCGCCAGCGATGTGGCCGCCGTGATCAATCACTACCTCGAAGTCTGGCATTGCCGCCAGGTCCGGATCGTGGGCTATTCCTTCGGCGCCGACGTGGCACCTTTCGTGGTCAATCGTCTGCCGCGCGAAGTGGTCGCGAAGATTGCCTCACTGACGCTACTGGAACCTTCGACCTCGGCCACCTTTGAAATCCACATTTCCAACTGGCTGCCGGGCGTTGTCACTCCGGGACTGCCGCTGGCGCCGGAACTGGCAAAGTTGCAGATGCCGCTGCTGTGCGTGCACGGGGATGACGACCCCAGTGTCTGCCATGGCCTGTCCGGCGCCACGGTGGCGCAGATCGGAAGCGGCCACCACCTGGGTGGCGATGGCGATGTCATCGTCCAACGCATTCTTTCCACACCCGAGATCGCCGCGAGTCACTGAACATGCCTACGACCTTGAATCCTGTCACCGCACAGCGCAGGCTAGCGACGGTCATGCACCTGCTACTGATCGAAGACGACACCGAAGCCGCCAAGTATCTCGCCAAGGGCTTGCGAGAGAGTGGTTACACCGTCGACGTTGCGGGCGATGGCCGCGACGGCCTGTTCCAGGCCACCGAGGAACAGTACGACCTGATCATCGCGGACCGGCAGCTGCCGCATATCGACGGCCTGACCATCGTGCAGATGCTGCGCAAGCAATCCAACAAGGTGCCGGTGCTGATTCTCTCTGCGCTGGGTTCGGTGGACGATCGCATCGAAGGGCTTCGCGCCGGCGGTGACGACTACCTGACCAAGCCCTTCGCCTTTGGCGAACTGCTGGCGCGGATCGAGGCGCTGCTGCGCCGTGGGCAGGGCGCCGCTACGGCCACGAAGCTCAAGGTGGCGGATCTGGAGATCGATCTGCTGGGCCGCACTGTCATGCGTGCCGGTCGTCGCATCGAGCTCACCACCAAGGAGTTCCAGCTGCTCGAATTCCTGGCCCGCCGCCAGGGGCAGGTGGTCACACGCACCATGCTGCTCGAAGGCGTGTGGGACCTGCATTTCGACCCGCAGACGAATGTCATCGATGTGCACATGAGCCGGCTGCGCAATGCGGTGGATCGCGACTTCCCGCGACCATTGATCCACACCGTGCGCGGTGCGGGCTACGTGCTGCGCGATGAGCTCTGAGAAATCCTTCCGCAGTTCCACCGCGCGCCTGGCGATTGTCTATGGCGCCGCGGTGCTGCTGCTGGTGGTGGCATTGCAGGGCACGGTGTTCCTGCTCACGCGCAGCGCCCTGCAGCGAGAGGTCCATACGGTCGTGTCGGCGGAGCTCGAGAGTCTCGCCGAGGATTTCAACGACGGCGGCATCGACAGCCTCATCGATGTGCTGCGTTCGCGTGCCGACAGCTGGGGCCGCACCGGCGCCGTCTATCTGCTCACCGATGAATCATTGCAGCCGCTGGCCGGCAATCTCGCCGCCTGGCCGGCCGATGTCAGTCCGGTCCGGGGTCACGAGGTTGAATTCCGCATCGAGACGCGCGGTCGCGATGCCGGCGAAACGCATCCGGTGTGGGCGCGCATCGAGGAGCTGCCCGGCAACTACTGGCTGCTGGTGGGCACCGACACCAGCGAGAGTCGCCGCGCACTGAGCCGCTTCGGTCTGGCCACGCTCTGGGGCATCGGCCTCATCACCGCCCTGATCGGCGTCCTGGGCTGGGGATATTCACGGCAGACTGCGCGTCGCGTGCGCGATTTCACCGCCGCCTGCGATTCCATCGTGCACAGCGATCTGGGCCGGCGCCTGCAGCTGGGTACGCGCAGCGACGAGTTCGATCAGCTCAGTGGCACCGTCAACAACATGCTGAACCGCATCGAGCAGCAGGCCACCCTGCTGCGCGCCACCTTCGGCAGCATTGCGCATGATCTGCGCACGCCGCTATATCGGTTGCGCGTGCGGCTGGAAGAGGGGCTGCTGCACAGCGACACCTCGCGTGCCACGCGCGACCTGGTGGTGCCGGCGCTGGATGAGCTCGATCGCGTGCAGCGCACGCTGGGCACGCTGCTGGAGATCGCGCGCGCCGAAGCCGGCGGATTGGCCAGAAAGCCGGAGCGAATCGACCTGGTGTCCCTGGCGCAGGAAATGTACGAACTGTACGCGCCAGGCATGCAGGAGAAGGATCTCAAGCTGCAGCTGGATCTCACCGGCGAGGCGCCCATCGGCGGCGAGCGACAGTTGCTGGCGCAGCTCATCGCCAACCTGCTCGAAAATGCGCTGAAGTACGTGCCCAATGGCGGTCATGTGATGCTGGCCGTGAAGGTCGCTGCCGATCGCACCACGTTGATCGTCGCGGATGACGGGCGCGGCATAGCGGCCCCGGATCGCGAGCGCGCGCAGCGACCCTTTGTGCGGCTGGAGGAAACCGCGGCGCCGGCGTCAGGCAGTGGCCTGGGACTCAGCCTGGTACGCGCCATCGCGCGCGTGCACCGCGGCGATGTGGAGCTGCAGGACAATCATCCTGGTTTGCGCGTGGTGTGCAGCTTCCCGTCGTGGCGGGAATAAAAAAGAAGAAGGAGTCCGGCGACTCTCTGGGGTGTTGGGGGTCAAGTTGCCGGACTCCCGGGGAAACGTGCGTACATTGTCCGCCCCGGGACGCCTCGGCCATCATTAAAAGTTCTTAAGCCGCGCTAGAGAGAGCGGGCGTTGAAGGTGTCGCAGGCTTCGATGGTGCCCTGATCGAAGCCCTGCGTGAACCAGTGCTGGCGTTGGGCTGCGCTGCCATGCGTGAAGCTCTCGGGCACCACATAGCCCTGCGTGCGCTTCTGGATCATGTCGTCGCCCACGGCGGCTGCAGCGCCCAGGCCATCCTGGATGTCCGCCGCGTCGATGTTCTTGCGTGCACGCTGGGCGTGATGCGCCCAGACCCCTGCAAAACAGTCGGCCTGCAGTTCCATGCGCACCTGCAATGCGTTCTGCTGTTCCTGCGATGCACGCTGCTGCGCCTTGCGCACCTGTTTCTCGATGCCCGTCAGGTTCTGCACGTGATGGCCGACTTCATGTGCCACTACATAGGCCTGTGCGAAGCTGCCTGGCGACGCCGAATCTCCCGGCGCCTTGAAGCGTCGCACCAGTTCATTGAAGAAGGCGAGATCTATGTACACGCGCTGATCCGCCGGACAGTAGAAGGGGCCCGCTTCGGAACTGGCCGCGCCGCAACCTGAACGCACGCCACCATCGAACAGCAGCAGATGGGGTGGCTCATAACGCTGGCCCGAAGCGCTGAATATTTCGCTCCAGGTGTCTTCGGTGTCGGCCAGCACCACGCGCAGAAAGTCTGCGCCTTCATCCAGTGGCTGATCGGCTGTAACGGAAGTCGGCGCGGGTTGGGATGCGTCGCCGTCCGCACCTTGCATGATGCCCATCACCAGGCGCGGATCCACACCGAGGAAGTACGCGGCGGCTACCACTACCAGGCCGCCGAGGCCGAGTTTGAAGCCGCCACCGCCCATGCCGCCGCCGCCGCGGCCACGCATGTCCTCGAGATTGCCGCTGCGTCTGCCGCCACGCCATTCCATCAGCTCTTCTCCTCGTCCCACACGTTGGCGACTGTCGCGAAATCCTTCGACTGCGGCCGCACGATGCAGAAGCGCTGGCCGGTGGGCGCTTCCATCACTATCCAGCGCTTCACGAGGGCGACACGCTTTGCGCCCAACCCTTCGAGTCGCCGCGCTTCGGCCTCCAGGTCATCCGCCTCGATGTCCAGATGCACGCGGCTCGGGTGCTGCACCTGTTGTACTTCCACATGCAGGTCACCGGGCGCGTTCTGCAACAGTCTATAACCAGGTTCGCTGCCGGGATCGCCGCGCGTTGGCAGCCCCAGCGCCTGGCTCCAGAACTGCGCTGCACCGTCCAGATCTTCGGTCTGGCAGTCGATGATGAATCCGGCAAGCCTGCTGCGATGCATGAGCCGAAGATATCATGCTCATCGCATGCCCGAAGCCACAGCCCTGCCGGTCGAATCAGTTCTGCCACAACTCAGCGAGGCATTGAGCGGGCACCGCAATGCAGTACTGGTGGCGCCGCCCGGCGCGGGCAAGAGCACCGTAGTTCCGCTGGCGCTGCTGCGCGAGCCCTGGGCCGCTGGCCAGCGCATCCTGCTGCTCGAACCGCGACGACTGGCGGCGCGTTCGGTGGCAGCGCGGCTGGCGCAGAACCTGGGGCAGCGCGTGGGTGAGACCGTGGGCTACCGCATGCGTATGGACACGCGCGTGGGCCCGACAACGCGGCTCGAGGTGGTCACGGAAGGCATTCTGACGCGGATGCTGCAGCAGGACGCGGCGCTCGAAGGTGTGGCGGCCGTGCTGTTCGATGAATTCCACGAACGCAGCCTGAATGCCGATCTGGGGCTTGCGCTGTGCCGCGAGGCACAGGACTCCCTGGGGTTGCCGCTGCGCCTGCTGGTGATGTCGGCCACCATCGATGCCGCGGCCGTGGCCTCGCGTCTGGGCGATGCACCGGTGATCGAGGCACAGGGACGTGCCTATCCGGTGGATGTGCACTACCTGGGTCGTGGTCTGCCTGTGCTGCCCGAACAGCGCACGCTGTCGGGGCGCGAACTTGCACCGATGGCGCAGCAGGTGCGGCGGGTATTGGAACAGACCCAGGGCGATGTGCTCGTGTTTCTGCCCGGCTCACCGGAAATTCATCGCCTGCGCGAGCAGCTGGAGGATCTGCGCACCGATGCCATCGACATCGTTGCGCTGTATGGCGATCTCGACATCGAAGCGCAGCAGCAGGTGTTGCTGCCTTCGCCCCGCAGTCGTCGCAAGCTCATCCTCGCCACCAACATCGCCGAAACCTCACTGACCATCGAGGGCGTGCGCGTCGTGATCGACAGTGGACTTGCGCGCCGTTCACTGTTCGATCCCGCCACTGGCATGGAGCGTCTGTCGACGGTACGTATTTCCCAGGCATCGGCGACACAGCGCGCGGGTCGCGCAGGTCGCACGGCGCCGGGCAGTGCCTGGCGATTGTGGGGCGAGGGTGCACAAAACACGCTGGCGTCGCAGACGCCGGCCGAGATCCTGAATTCCGATCTGGCGCCGCTGGCCATGGAGCTGGCGCAGTGGGGTGCGCGCGACGCCGAGCAGCTGCAGTGGATGGATGCGCCGCCGGCGGCCGCATTGGCCCAGGCGCGCGATCTGCTGCAACAGCTCGAGGCCCTGGACGCCGATGGCGGTATCACGCCCACGGGCCGTGCGATGGTGGAAACCGGTCTGCATCCGCGCCTGGCGCATCTGCTGGTGCGCGCCCGCGGTACGCCGGATGCCTCGCTGGCTGCGCAGCTGGTGGCATTGTTGTCCGAGCGCGATCTGCTGCGCGCGGCCCGCGATCCGGACATGCGCACGCGACTGGAAATGCTGCGTGGGGAGGCGCGCGGCGCCGAAGCCGCCACGCTGGCGCGTGTGCGCGAACTGGCGCGGCGTTACGGTGATGCGGCGGGGCGTCGCGTCGACGATGGCGAAGCGGGGCGCCTGCTCGCCTGGGCCTATCCGGATCGCATTGCGCAGGCGCGTGGTGGCGGCGGCAGCAACGCACGCTTCCTGCTTTCAAACGGCCGTGGCGCCATGCTCGAAGGCATGTCCACCTTGTCGGGCGCCGCGTATCTCGTGGCGCTCGACTTGGACGATGCCGAGGCCGCCGAAGCGCGCATACGGCTGGCTGCGCCCCTTACGCTTTCGCAACTGGAGACCGCGCTGTCAGCGCAGATCCACGACAGCACCGAGACCTACACCGATGCTCGCGGCGCATTGCAGGCGCGCCGCGCACGGCGCCTGGGCGCGCTGCTGCTGGCGGAACAGCGTGTGCAGCTGGATCCTGCACTGGTGGCCGCGGCGCTACTCCAGCAGGTGCGCACCGGTGGACTGGCGGTGTTGCCGTGGCTCGAGCCGGAGCAGCGACTGCTGGCACGGCTGCGCTTCGTCAGCGCGCACGTCGATGCCAAGCGGGAATGGCCATCCATGGATGAGGCTTCCCTGCTGGCGGACATCGACAACTGGCTGTTGCCATGGTTGCAGGGCGTGAACAACCTGCGGCAGCTGGGTGATGGAGTGCTGAGCGAGGCGCTGCTGTCGCGTCTGGATCACCCGCAGCGGCGACTGCTCGATGACTACGCGCCAACGCATATCACCGTGCCCACGGGTTCGCGCATTGCGGTGGACTATCTCGACGACAATGCGCCCTGCGTCGAAGTGCGCATGCAGGAGGTGTTCGGTCTGGCTGATACGCCGCGGATCGGCGGCGGCAAGGTGCCGATCACGCTCAAGCTGCTGTCGCCGGCGCGCCGGCCCATGCAGATCACACGCGATCTCTCCGGCTTCTGGCGCGGCAGCTACGCCGAGGTGCGCAAGGACATGCGCGGCCGTTATCCGCGGCACTACTGGCCCGAGAATCCTCTCGAAGCGGAGCCGGTGCGCGGTCTGCGGCCCCGGCGCAGCTGATGGGCTAGACTGCCGCCATGAGTATCGCGCTGTACCCCTACGTAAAGGTTCTGCACCTGCTGTTCGTCATCTCCTGGATGGCCGGTATCTTCTATCTGCCCCGCATCCTGGTGCACTACGTCGAAGGTCAAAGCGCAGGCGAAGATGTGCGGCGGCTCAAGGTGATGGCGCGCAAGCTGTATCACTTCACCAGCGCCATGGGCGTGCTGGCCATCGTGTTCGGCCTCGTCCTGTGGCTGGGATTCCACATCAGTGGCGGCTGGCTGCATGCCAAGCTCGCACTTGTGGTGCTGCTGGTGGCCTATCACATCTCTACACGGGTATTCGTGAAGCGCATGCAACGCGATGCGCCGCTGCCGCGCTCGGTGACGCTGCGGCTTTACAATGAGGCGCCGGTACTCATACTGCTGGGCATTCTCTGGCTCGTGATCCTGAAGCCGTTCTAGCGGCAGATCACCAGCATCTCGTTGCCGCCGCGCTGCAGTTCATAGGGCACACGTCGTCGTTCGACCTTCAGGCCCATTCGCGGCAGCGCGAGCATCACGGCCCTCAGGTGTCGCGATTCGACGGTGCCCAGTTCCAGCAATGGAAAGACGCGGATTTCGTCTGCGACCCGCGCCAACTCGCGCAGTGCCTTGAGATGAAAGGCCAGATCGTGCTGCGCGGAGTACAGGAACAGGAAGTGCGAGCACAATGCCAGATCGAAGCTGTGATCCGGAAATGGCAGGTCGATGGCACTGCCAGAGGCGTAGCGCCCTTGCGCGATACCTGCGTCATAGTCGGCCAGGAAGAGTTCCATGGTGTTCTGGCGGGAGACGATCAGCGCGTCCACATCGGGGAACTGGTTCCAGACGAATTCCGCGGCATTGCGACGTGTCTGCTCGGCGATCCCTGGCGTCGCCTCCTCGATACGTGCACGGATTTGCGCGGTGGAGAAGTTATAGAGGGGGTCAACCGATACGATGCGCATGCCGCTGGCGGTGCCCTCGGCATTGAACGAGGCGGGGCCATCGGCACAGCCCAGAATGGACACGCCGCGCTCAGTCTCGCCCAGCGCGAACATCGCGCAGTATTCCTCCAGGTTACGCCCCCAGGGAACTACATCATTGAGCGTGAAGGTCATGCTCTCTCCATCCGCGATACAGGGTCAGGGCGCCAGACTGCAACGCAAAGCAGCGAGGTGAGCAGCGCCAGCCACAGGCCCAGCAGCCCATCGAAGCCGCCGACCAGAAACGACCACTCGCCCGGTGCGGCCGCCACGGAGATCTTGCGGAAGACTGTGATGACGGCGACGAAGCCGGCATGCAGACCAATACATCCGGCGAGGTCGCCAAAGCGTCGGCGTACCAGTGCCAACAGCAGGCCCACGGCGTAGAGCGCGACGAAGGCGTCGAGGATACGCAGTGGCTCAGCAAAACCGCTGAAGAAACCGCCCAATGCGATGAAGCCGCTCAGCGCGTCCACCTGCTCGGCGGGAACGCTCTCGGCACGGCCCAGGAAGTGCACGGCCGCGTAGAAGGCCGGCACGGCGAACAATGCCATGCTGCGTGCGCCCTGGCGCATCAGCGCGCCTTGCATCGCGCCTCTGAAGAAAGTTTCCTCGATCAGCGCCACCAGAAGTCCACTGCCCAGACCCTTCAAGGCGACGGGTAGTATGCCAGCGGTCGCCAGTCGAGCCGCATTCCACTCGCGTACATGCAACAGGAACAACGGGATCACCGCGATGCTCATCAGCACGAGGCCCACTGCGAGGCCCGCCAGAAGCCGCAGCAGGAACACCCGCGGAGGACGCTGGTAGCCCAGCAGTTCGCGCTGCGCAAGTCCGTGGCGCATCAGCAGCCACACGGTGAAGCCGATGACACCGAGCATGGTCAGGCGACTGAATATCCGGTGCAGCGGGAATGCATGCAGCGGCGCCAGCAGCCACATCACCCATGGGCTGGCCACGGCGGCCAGCAGCATGGCGCCCAGCAGCGCGAATAGAAAGGCGAGAAACGTCCAGGCAGGTGAGTCGCGCGCGCTCATGCGCTGGCGGCGGTGGGCAGTGCCAGTGCCTGCTGGTGTGGATCGAGCGCCGCGCAGATGCTGCGCAGGAAGGCGCGGCCGGTTTCGGTCACGGCCACTTCTTCGTCGTGCAGGTGTACCAAGTCATCGGCCTGCAGGGCTTGCAGACATTGCTGCGTCTGGCGCCACCACTGCAGGCTGCGTTCGGGTGCGGAGATGATTGTGCGTGAGGCGCACAGCAGATCCCAAAGATGCGCGCGGATGCGAAGGTCGTCGGCGCTGAGCACATGTCCACGCTGCAGGGGCAGCTCATTGGCCGTCACCCGCACCTCATACTGCTGCAGGCTCTTTTCGTTCTGTGCATAGCTGATGCTGCCGTGGCTAATCGCAGAAACGCCGAGGCCGATGAGCACCTGTGTGACGCTGGCCGTGAAACCCATGAAGTTGCGATGCAGTTTGCCGGCAGCCAGTGCCTGCGCCAGCGGATCATTCGCCCGTGCGTATTGATCCAGTCCGATTTCCACCATGCCCCAGGCCGCCATGTGCTCGCGTCCCAGCGCGAACAACTGCGAGCGCACGCGGCGCTCGGGCAGATCGGCTTCGGTGTACTGGCGTTGGCTGGACTTGATCCACGGTACATGCGCGTAGGGCAGGAAAGAAATGCGTTCGGGTCGCATTGCTTCGGTGATGTCGAGAGTGTGCCGCAGGCTCTCGACGGTCTGCAGCGGCAGTCCATGGATCAGGTCGAAGGAGATGCTGGTGAAGCCCAGTTCACGCGCCCAGTCCACCACGCGCTGCACGGTCTCCACGCTCTGCGCGCGGTTCACGATTTCCAGCACGCGCGGGTCGAAATCCTGCACACCCAGCGACAGCCGTGTGAAGCCATGCTGGCGCAGCACCAGCAGTTGTTCACGCGTGGTGTTGCGCGGATCGGCCTCGATGGCCAGATCCGCGTCGCGCGCCACTTCGCAGTGCTGCAGGATGCCGTCGAGCAGGCGATCCAACACCTGCGCGGGCAGGAAGGTGGGTGATCCGCCGCCCAGGTGCAGCTCGCCGATGAGCAGATGCGCGCCGGCCAGTCGTTCGCGATAGCGCGCGAATTCGCGCAGCACGGTCTCGACATAGGGCTGCGCCAGCGCATGATTGCGCACCACCCGGATATTGCAGCCACAGAAGGAGCACAGCGCCTGGCAGAAGGGAATGTGCACATAGAGGCCGAGGTGCGCAGACGGTAGTGCCAGTGCCGCAGACAGATCACCGGTCCACGCCGCCTCGGCGGGCGGTGACTTCCAGTACATCACCGTCGGATAGCTGGTGTACCGCGGAGCCGGCTCGCTGTGTCGATACAGCAGATCCGGCGCGATGGCCTTCACCTGAAGATCTCCCGCTGCAGCGACACGAAGCGGCGTACGTTGGCTTCCGGGGTCTTCTGCAACACGCCATGGCCAAGTCCGCACACCCAGCCGCGGCGCAGGTGCTGCGGCAGCGCGTGAATCCTGCCGAAGTACTGCTGCAGGCGCCGTTCGAGTTCTTCGAGGGGCAGGTGCAGCCATTCCGGATCGACATTGCCCTGTATGGCCCAGCGATCTGAATACCGCTGCAGCACTTCGGCGAGGTCATGCCGCCAGTCCACGCCCAGACACTGGAAGGGCAGTCCCTGCAGCTGATCCCAGTAGGCTGGGCCGGTGCCGCGCGAGTAGTAGATGACCGGCGTCGTGGCATCCAGGTTGCGGAAGCGCGCAAGCACATCAGCCAGCACGGGCACGACATGCCTGCCATAAGTGTCCGCGTCTATTTCACCCGCAGCCGTGTCAAACAGAGCCACGCACTCCGCACCGGCCCGCGACTGCAGCGCCATGTTGTGCGCCAGCAGATCCAGCAGCTTTTCATTGAAGGCCGCGTAGATGCCATTGTGGATCCCGGGTACGGCTTCCTGCGCCTTTTCATGCGAACCGGCTGCCGCGTACACATACAGCGTGAACGGCCCGCCGACGAAGCCGATCAATCCCTTGTCGCGGCGCAGGCGTGCGCGCGTCAATTTGACTGCGTCGGCCTGGAACTGCAGCTCCGTGGCGCGCTGCGCGCCTCCCGTCAGCCGGTGCACATCCGCCAGTGTGCGCAAATGAAATTCCAGCTTCGGACCCGGGTCGTACTTCAGTCCCATGCCCATGGCTTCCAGCGGAAACAGCAGGTCGGAAAACAAGATGGCCGCATCGAAATTGAAATCGTGGATGGGGCCCAGCGCCGTCTCGGCGGCCAGTTCCGGAACGCGGCACAGACTGATGAAATCGTTGTAGCGCTTCAGCTGCTGGTAGTGCGAGTGATAGCGGCCAGCCTGGCGCATCATCCACACGGGCGGACGACCGTCGTTGCGGCGATTCAGGGCGGCGGTGAGGGCGGTTTCAGTCATGCGTCGTTCTCGAGTTGATAACCCACGCCGCGAATGCTGCGGATGGTCTGGGGATTGGCCGGATCGCGTTCCACCAGCCGGCGCAGGCGCAGCACGAAATTGTCCACGGTGCGTTCGGTGGGAAATTCGTCCTGTGCCCAGGCGCGATTCAGGATTTCATCGCGACTGACGGCCTTGCCGGATTTTTCCAGCAGCAATTGGAGCACCGCGCATTCCTTGTGCGTGAGCCGGTGTGAGGTGTCGCCGCTCTGCGCGGTGAAGCGCGCGAAGTCCACGGTGGCGATGCCGATACGCACCGGGCCGATCGGTGTTGCGGGCGATTGCAGTGCGCGCGCCCGCTTGAGCATGTTCTGCACGCGCAGCAGCAGCTCGCGAAAGGCAAACGGCTTGGTCATGTAATCGTCGGCGCCGAGTTCGAGGCCGTGGATGCGATCCTCGGGGGTGCCGTAGGCCGTCAGGAACAGCATCGCGGTCTGCGGGCTGACCTCGCGCAGATGTTTCGCGATTTCAAAACCATTGCCATCCGGCAGACCGACGTCCAGCACCGCCGCCTGGAAGCGGTGTTGCTGCAGCGCTGCTCGCGCGGCCGCGACGCTGCCTGCATGCGTCACGGCGAAGCCTTCGCTGCCAAAACGCTCGGCAAGTGTCCGCGCGACATTCGCGTCGTCTTCCACCAGTAGCAACGTGGTTTCCATCGGCGTTGCAGATCAGCCATCGGCAGGCAGAAAATTCAGCGAGGCCATGAAGCCGCCGCCATCCGCATGCGCAAAACGCACGCTGCCGCCCATGCGGTCCATCAACACCCGGACCAGATACAGGCCGACACCGGTGCCGCGCGATTCGCCACCGCGCAGGAACAGGCGGCCCAGGGCTTCCGGTTCGCCATCGAACCCCCGGCCATCATCGCGGTAGTTCAGTTCGACCACCGACCCGCTGCGCCGGGCTTCGACGATGATGTGGATCTGGCTGCGATCGCCATGACGCAGGGAGTTCTCCACCAGGTTGCGCAAGATGAGCTGCAGGGCAGAGGTATCGCCGTGGATGGGCGGCAGATCCGGCTGCACGGTCACCTGCAGTTGCGCGGCATCGCCCTCGGCCGCCACGATGCCGCGCAGCACGCGCTCGAGCCATTGCTCCAGCGGAATTGACTGTTCCGCCAGGCTGCCGCCGCCTTCGATGCGTGCCAGTTCCAGGGTCTTGTCGATCTGCGATTCCAGCCGGTGGGTGTCTACCAGCAGGCGTTCGATCAGCTCCTGCGAGGGTTCGCCCGCGGCAATGGCCTCGGTCTGCAGGCGCACGCTGGTCAGCGGCGTACGCAGCTCATGCGTGAGCGCGGCGAAGAATGCCTGCGTGCCGCGCGCGCGCTGCATGTCGCGCCGGTAATACCAGAACAGCGCGCCGGACACCGTCAACAGCAGCAGCAGAAAAGTGCCCGACTCCCAGAACAGCATGCGCTCCACGCGATGCGCCTCGGCCAGCACGTCGTTCTGCGGCACACCGGCCATTGTGGAAAGCTCGGCGATGCGCTCGGACTGGCGCAGCACGATGGATGCCCACCAGAAGCCCAGCACCAGGATCACGGTCAGCCAGGCGCCGGCCAGGATGGCCACGCGCCGCGACTGCCGACCTGGTCGAACGCTCAGTGCGCCTGTGCTGTCCATCTGCGCCACTCTTCCGCTGAGGGGAATGGCCGGAAGTTTCGCACGCCGGAGGCGCGAATATGCTCTGCCGTCTTGCCGGGACCGCTGGCGTGATGCGCGGAAGGCGCCACCATCCTGCGGCAGCGCTCGAACTGCGCGGTGCTGCTCCAGAACACGTGGGTGGCGGAAGCCAGTGCGGCGGTGTCGGGCAGAGGTGTCTCGCCCAGTGCATAAGTCGCCAGCACGTGCGCTCCGGACCATGCGCCTGCCTGCCAGGGATCCACGGCGCCTTCATGCGTCAGCACGGTCCAGTGTGAAGGTGGCGGCAGCCGCAGCAGCGGTTCGGCCACCAGTCGCGCGGCGGTCTCGGCACCCAATCCTTCCGAACAGCCCTGCACCCAGACTCCATGCGATGCCAGCTGAAACCAGCTCTTGCTGCCCGAGGTCCACACGGCCTTGCCGCGCAGCGCGTCGGCGGCATCAGGCGGCAATGCCCGGGAATGCGCGGCGAAAACCGCCTGGTTCTGGATTCGGGCGGCCAGCTCCTGGCCGTTCATCAGATACTTTGCACGAGCCGGTTCGCTGCGGCTGCCATCCCAGGCATGCACGCGACCTACCGGGTCTTCCAGGCGCACTTCCGGCACCCAGATCTCATCGCCGATGTCGTGATTGGCGCTGCTGCGACCGGCCACGCGCAGCAGGCCACCGAGGCCCGGCAGCCACTGCATGGTCGCCCCGAAGCGCTGGTGACAGCCACCACCGTGTTCGGCCAGCAACTGGCGTTCCACGGTGATCGCGCCGCGCGTGGCGGCGTCTTCGAGTGCCGCGAGCAGCGCCCGCGTGTTCTCATCATCGGCGCGACATTCGATTGCCAGCGCACCTTGCCCCGGAGCTCCGGGAGACTCCGTCAGCGGCAATACCATGTAGTGCAGGCCCTGCAGCAGTCCGGTGAGCAGCTGCTGTCCCTGGCGCTCGGTGGCGATATCCGCAAACAGTCGCGACAGCCCGGCAAAAGCCAGCACCACGCCATCCAGATGACGCTCCGAGCCGCGCGGTTCGTGCAGCCTTCGCAGACGGGTATCGACATTGCCGCGCAGATTGGTCAGCGTGATGCGGTTGCGCGCGCCATGCGGCAGCGCCTGCGCGAGAAACGGCGGCAGCAACTCCGCTCGACGCGGCGAGGAGGTGCCGATCACGACGCCTGCGCCCGAGGCGAGCCTTTCCGGCACATCAGGCGCGAATAGTGCGAAGTCGCGCGGATTCGCGCGTTCGGGCACGGCGGCCAGTACGAACTCCGGCGGCCGGTCCATGCTCAGATCCTTGAGCGAATGCACGGTGAAATCCACGCGCTGCTCGCGCAGTGCCTGATCGATTTCAGCCGTGAAGAACTCCTTGCCTTCCATTTCCGACAGCGGCCGGTCGAGCACGCGATCACCGCGCGTGTCGATGCCAACCAGTTCGACTTCAAGGCCGGGATGCGCGGCGCGCAGTGCTACCGCGACCTGGCTGCTCTGCACCCACGCCAGCGCCGAGCGTCGCGTCCCCAGACGCAGGGTTTTCTTCGGAGTCATGACGTGAATTAGTAGCTGAAAGCCTGGAAGACAGCCAGATCTTCCCAGCCATGATTCGAGTTGCCAACCCGCGAGCCGTCCGCGTCGTCGAGCCGCGCCAGTTGGGCCTTGTCCGTGCAGGCCCTGCGGGCGCGCGCCAGCAGTGCCTCACGCTGTGCGGCCTGTGTGTCGCGTAGTCCGAACAGATCTTTCAGCGTGGCGACGCCGGGCAACTGCCAGGCAGTGCCCGCCGCAGCGTCGATGCCCAGATGCAGCACCCGGCCTTCACGGGAGTGGGTGCGCCACAGCTGCACGCGATGCGCGTCGCGCTCCGGATGAGCGGGAAT
>DATNCK010000003.1:0-11964 GCA_035571575.1 Steroidobacteraceae bacterium
CGCCGGCGGCAATTCCACCTGGGTGGAAGACCTTTACGAAAGGTACCTGGCCGGTGAGGCCGTCCCTGACGACTGGCAGAAATACTTCTCCACGCTGGCCGTCAGTCGCGGCGACACGCCTCATGGCCCAATCGTCCGGCAGCTCGCCGAGCGTGCGCAGCAACCGCGCACAATTTCCGTGGCCGCATCTGCCACCGATTCCGCTAGCAGCGAAAAGCAGGCCGCGGTTTCGCGCCTCATCCAGATCTACACCAACCGCGGGCACCTCATTGCCAATGTCGACCCTCTGGGAATGATGCAGCGGGCGAAGCCGCGCATCATGCAGCTGGATTACATGGGCTTGTCGGAAGCGGATTTCGATACCGAGTTCGTGACCGGCACGCGAATGGATGCGCTGCCGCGACGAGCCAAGCTGCGTGACATCGTCGCGATGCTCGAGCATGTATTCACCGGCCCCATCGGCGCGGAATTCGCACATGTGTCGGACACGGACGAGCGTCTGTGGCTGCAGGACCAGTTCATGCTGGGTCGCACTCATCATCGCTTCAGCAAGGAAGAGCAGCTCAACATCCTGAAGCAGCTCACTGCGGCTGAAGGCCTCGAACGCTACCTGCATACCAAGTACGTCGGACAAAAACGCTTCTCGCTCGAGGGTGGCGATGCGCTGATCCCCATGCTCAACGACCTGGTGCAGCGGGGCGGAGCGGCGGGCATCGAAGAGATGATCATCGGCATGGCCCATCGCGGCCGGCTCAACGTCCTGGTGAATGTGCTGGGCAAAGCTCCCTCGGAGCTGTTCTCGGAGTTCGAGGGCAAGTACGACGCGGCGCACCTGAAGGGTTCTGGTGACGTCAAATATCACAAGGGCTTCTCCGCCGATCTGCGTACCCCCGGTACCAACATGCATGTGGCGCTGGCCTTCAATCCTTCGCACCTGGAGATCGTGAATCCCGTGGTCGAGGGTTCGGCTCGCGCGCGTCAGGAGCGTCGTGGCCCAACCGGCGACACGCGCGTGATGCCTGTGCTGATCCACGGCGACGCGGCCTTCGCGGGCCAGGGCGTGGTGATGGAAACGCTGCAGCTGTCGCAGGCACGCGCGTTCTACACCGGCGGCACGATTCACCTGATCGTCAACAACCAGGTGGGCTTCACCACCAGCGATCCTCGTGACACGCGCTCGACCATGTACTGCAGCGACGTGGCCAAGATGCTTGAAGCGCCTATCTTCCACGTGAACGCGGATGATCCCGAGGCCGTGGTGTTCGTCACCCGCCAGGCCTTTGCGTATCGGAAGAAATTCCGCAAGGACGTCGTCATCGACCTGGTCTGCTACCGGCGCCTGGGTCACAACGAGGCCGATGAGCCGGCGGCCACCCAGCCGGTGATGTACGCGAAGATCCGGCAGCATCCCACGGCTCGTCAGATTTACGCCGACCGTCTGGTGGGTGAAGGACTGCTCACCGCCGCTGATGCCAGCGCCTACATGGAGCAGTATCGTTCGGGCCTTGATTCCGGCCAGTCGCAGGTGCCTGCCTCGCTGGGCCTGATCGGCAATCAGTACACCGTCGACTGGACGCGCTTTCTGCGCAATGACTGGTCCGACAGCACGCCTACTTCCATCGACGCGCAGCGTCTGACCAAGCTCGGCGCGCGCATCGTGGATGTGCCTGCGGGTTTTCAACTGCATCCGCGTGTGGAACAGGTCTATGCCAACCGCCGCAAGATGCTGGCCGGCGAAATGCCGCTGGACTGGGGCTGCGCCGAAACGCTGGCCTATGCTTCGCTGCTGGAGGATGGCACGCCCATCCGCCTCACCGGCCAGGACAGCGGCCGTGGCACGTTCTTTCATCGCCATGCCGTGCTGCATAACCAGGCCAATGACGAATGCTACGTGCCGTTGCAGCACATCAGCAGCGGCCAGCCTACCTTTACCGTTACCGATTCCGTGCTGTCGGAAGAAGCAGTCCTGGGGTTCGAATATGGATACTCCACTACCAATCCCTCAGCGCTGGTGATCTGGGAAGGTCAGTTCGGCGACTTCGTCAACGGCGCGCAGGTGGTCATCGACCAGTTCATCAGTTCGGGCGAATCCAAGTGGGGCCGCCTGTGCGGGCTGACGCTGTTCCTGCCGCATGGCTACGAAGGCCAGGGACCAGAGCATTCTTCCGCGCGCCTCGAACGCTTCCTGCAGTTGTGCGCCGAGAACAACATGCAGGTGGTGGTGCCTTCCACTCCGGCACAGATGTTCCACATGTTGCGGCGGCAGATGGTGCGCTCACTGCGCAAGCCGCTGATCGTGATGACGCCCAAGAGCCTGCTGCGTCATGAACTGTCGGTCTCGTCGTTGAAAGACCTGACCGAAGGTGCCTTTTCGCCGGTGGTCGATGAAATCGACGACATCCCCGCAGCGCAGGTGCGTCGTGTGGTGTTCTGCAGCGGCAAGGTGTATTTCGACCTGCTCAAGGCGCGCCGCACGGCGGGCCAGAAAGATGTGGCGCTGGTGCGCATCGAGCAGCTGTATCCTTTCCCCAACCAGCCCTACGAAGCCGTGCTGCGCCGTTACCCGCAGGCCCGCGAAGTCGTCTGGTGCCAGGAAGAGCCGCAGAACCAGGGCGCCTGGTATTCCATACGGCATCGCCTGGAGAACGGCCTCGCGAAAGATCGTCATACGCTGCTGTACGCAGGCCGCGGCCATGCGGCTGCACCGGCGACGGGCATCTCGAAGATTCACGAGGCCGAGCAGCGCGAACTGGTGGATGCGGCTTTGCGCGCCATGCCGCGCGACGCGGCACGCGAAGCGCCCAAGGCAGCTGCCGAAACGCTGCGAACCGAGTCTGCCGGCGCGGCCTCTCCGATACGCAAAAGCTCCTGATATTTCCAGCAAGAAGAGTTATGAGCACCGAGATCAAAGTCCCCAAGCTGCCCGAGTCCGTGGCCGATGCCACATTGGTCACCTGGCACAAGAAGCCTGGCGATGCCGTAGCTCGAGATGAAAACCTGGCCGATCTGGAAACGGACAAGGTGGTGCTGGAGGTTCCCGCGCCCGTGGCAGGGGTACTGAAAGAGATCAAGGTCGCCGCAGGCACAACGGTCACCAGCGATCAGTTGCTCGCCATTGTTGAGGCAGGGGCAACAGCCGCCGCGGCACCAGCAGCTGCATCTGCGCCCAAGCCGGCGGCAGCCAAGGCGGCATCCGCACCCGCTGCAGCAGCAACTGCCGCTGCGCCTCCGGCCGCCGGCAAGAGCGGGCCTGCGGCGCGGCGCGCCGCCGCCGAGAGTGGAGCCGATCTTTCCAAAGTGACCGGCACTGGCCTGGGCGGCGCCGTCACCAAATCCGATGTACAGGCGGCTCCGGCCGTGGCAGCCGCGCCCATCGCGGCCGGAACACGCGGCGAAAAACGCGTGCCGATGACACGGCTGCGCGCGCGCATTGCCGAGCGCCTGATCAGTGCGCAGGCCACGCAGGCTCTGCTGACCACTTTCAATGAAGTCGATCTCACGGCCGTGCAGGAACTGCGCGCCCGCTACAAGGACAAGTTCGAAAAGAACCATGGCGTGAAGCTGGGCTTCTCTTCGTTCTTCGTGCGCGCCAGCATCGAGGCGCTGAAGCGCTTCCCGCTGGTCAATGCCGCCATCGATGGCAACGACATCGTCTATCGCGAGTTCTACGACATCGGCATGGCGGTCTCCACCGACCGCGGCCTGGTGGTGCCCGTGCTGCGCGATGCCGATACCCTCAACTTCGCGCAGATCGAAAAGGCGGTGGGTGACTTCGCCGGCCGCGCACGTTCCGGGACGCTGACCATGGAAGATCTCACCGGCGGCACCTTCAGCATCACCAACGGTGGCGTGTTCGGTTCGCTGCTCTCTACGCCCATCGTCAACTCGCCGCAGAGCGCCATCCTCGGCATGCACAAGATCCAGGATCGCCCCGTGGCCGTGGATGGCCAGGTCGTGATCCGGCCCATGATGTATCTGGCGCTCACCTACGATCACCGCATCATCGACGGCAAGGAAGCGGTGCAATTCCTGGTGACCATCAAGGATTGCCTCGAGGATCCGGGCCGCCTGTTGCTGGGAGTCTGATCCATGGCCGACCGCTATGACGTGATCGTGATTGGCGGCGGCCCCGGTGGCTATCCGGCCGCTATCCGCGCTGCGCAGAACAAACTGTCGGTAGCCTGCATCGACAACTGGCAGAACCGCGATGGCGGCCATGCCTTCGGCGGCACCTGCCTCAATGCCGGCTGCATTCCTTCCAAGGCGCTGCTGGAATCCTCCGAGCTGTTTCATCGCGCCGGACATGAATTCAAGGCGCATGGCATCGGCGTGGGAACGCCTGCCATCGATGTCACCGCCATGCAGAAGCGCAAGAGCGGCATCGTCAAAGGCATGACGGGGGGCATTGCCGCGTTGTTCAAGTCCAGTGGCGTCACGGGCCTGCCGGGTCATGGTCGCCTGCTGGCGGCCGAGGGGCAGGGCGATCGGCGTGTGGAATACACCACCCTCGACGGCAGCAAGCAGACGCTGTCGGCCGGTGCGGTCATTCTGGCTTCGGGCTCGGTGCCCGTGGATCTGAAAACCGTTCCGCAGGATGGCAAGCGCATCGTCGATTCCTGGGGCGCGCTCGAATTCGACACCGTGCCGTCACGCCTGGGGGTGATCGGCGCCGGTGTCATCGGCCTCGAGCTGGGCAGCGTTTGGGCGCGGCTGGGCGCCAAGGTCACCGTGCTCGAGGCAGCCGAAGAATTTCTGTCTATTGCAGATCGACAGCTTGCAGCCGAAGCGCTCAAGCAGCTGCGCAAGCAGGGTCTGGATATCCGCCTGGGTGCGAAGGTCAGCGGTGCGGCCATCACCAATGGTGATGTCGCCGTGAAGTTCACGGACGCGCAGGGCGAGCAGACATTGCAGGTCGATCGTCTGGTCGTGGCCGTGGGTCGCAAGCCCTTCACCAAGGATCTGCTGGCTGAAGGCAGCGGTGTCGAACTCGATGGACGTGGCTTCATCGTCGTCGATGATCATTGCCGCACGGGTGCGCCGAATGTGTATGCGGTGGGCGATTGCGTGCGTGGGCCGATGCTGGCCCACAAGGGCAAGGAAGAGGGGGTCATGGCGGCGGAGTTGGCCGCCGGAAAATACGGCCACGTGAATTACGAAGTGATCCCTTCCGTCATCTACACCGCCCCTGAAATCGCGTGGGTGGGACAGTCCGAGGCCCAGGCCAAGGCTGCCGGCGTCAACGTGAAAGTAGGCTCGTTCCCCTTCATTGCCAGCGGGCGTGCGCGGGCGATGGAAGCCAGCGGCGGTTTCGCAAAAATCGTCGCCGATGCGGACAGCGACCGAATTCTCGGCGTGCACATCATCGGCCCCATGGCCGGTGAGCTGATCGCCGAGGCCTGCCTGGCGATGGAATATCGCGCCAGCTGCGAGGATCTGCAGCGCACGATGCATGCGCACCCGACGCTGTCGGAGGCGGTGCACGAGGCTGCACTGAACGCCGACAAGCGCGCCATCGACACGCTCAATCGGTAGCGGAACCAGAGCCATGCTGGGACGCGCGATCGGTGGACTGCTGGATCGCGCGGTGCTGTTGCTGGGCACTACATTGGGTGCCTGTGTTCCCGGCTTCGTCGTGCAGTACCGCCAGCGTGTGGGCGGAAGACTCGATCAGGTCGAACTCGATCTCGCGCCATTCCGCGAAATCGCCAGGCAGCAGCACGGCGGCAGTCTCGATGCACTGATCCAGCATCATCTGCAGAGCAGTGATGCCACCTTCCACGCCGAAGGCAGCGCCATCCAGGCCATGGTGAATTCCGAAGCCAGCCTGCGCGCCATGATGGAGGCGCTGCAGGGCAGTGTGCTGCATCAGCTGGCGTGGCTGATTCCCCATTACGATCGCGGCCTCGGGCGCGCCACCTGGCAGTCCTACGTGCCTTCGATCAATCTCGAAGCCTCCAGCATCATCGTGGCGCTGCTGGTTGGTGTGACACTGTGGCTGCTGTTCCTCGCGGCATGGCATGGCGGCCGGCGGCTGTGGCGCCAGCTGACCACCACTCGTGCCCGCGTCCGCCCGCATTCCCTGCGACCCTGACGCGCCAACTGCTTCAGCGCAATCGCTTCACCTGGAATACGTTGGGGATCTTCCCCAGCTTGCGCTGCAGTCGCGCCAGTTCGGCGGCATCGCGCACCGTCAGCCGTACCTCGAACCGGGCGATGCGATCGCGGGGATCGGTATGGCTCGACACGCCCTCGATACTCAGGTGCTCTTCGGCGATGAGGTCCGAGATATCGCGCAGCAGCCCACGACGGTCGAAGGCCTCAATGCTGACACGCGCCGCCACCAGTGCGGCGTCGGAGGAGCTCCATTCCACCTCCAGCAGCCGCTGCGGCTTCTGCTTCACCATGCGCGCCAGGCCGGCGCAATCAGCGCGATGGATGGTCACCCCCCGGCCAAGCGTCAGGTAGCCGCGAATGGGTTCGGGGCGCACCGGTGCGCAGCAGCGCGCCAGCGTGATCGGCAGATCGCCGACTCCATCGATTTCCACCGGTGATCGCTTCGAGGACGCTGAGGCGCGCGACGGCCGGGCGGAGACTTCTTTCGGACGTGGCGACGTGCTGGCGGCCGGCGCTGCCGGAGCAGCAGGCGTGCTGGCCGCCGCCGCAGCATCCATGCGCCTGAAATACGCGCGCAGCTTCGACTTGCTGCGCGAAGAAACCAGGAAACCCGCACTGGCCGACAACCAGTCGCGGCTGGGCGCGGCATGCTTGCCGGTGATGATCTCGACCACATCGCCGCTCGACAGTGGCTGGGTCAGCGGGGCAATGCGCCCATTCACCTTGGCACCGCGGCAACGCTCGCCCAGATCGCTGTGCACATGGAAGGCGAAATCCAGCGGCGTGCCACCCTGCGGCAGATCCACCACCTCGCCCTTGGGCGTCATGGCGTAGACGCGGTCATCGAACAGGCCCGCCGAAAGACGGGCCAGCTCGTCCGCGGCGCCGGGCGCACCCTGCAGCAGTTCACGCACCTGATGGATCTTCTGGTCGTAGCGCGCGTCACCGCCGCCTTCCTTGTAGCGCCAGTGCGCGGCTACACCCAGTTCGGCCTGGTCCTGCATTTCCTGCGTACGGATCTGCACCTCCAGGGCGCGGCCATCCGGGCCGCTGACCGCCGTATGGATGGAGCGGTAGTTGTTGTCCTTGGGAGTGGCGATGTAGTCGTCGAACTCACTCGACAGGAACGGCCACAGGTTGTGCACCAGTCCCAGTGCGGCGTAGCAGTCGGCCACCGACTTCACGATGACACGGACGGCGCGCACATCGAACACCTGCTCGAAGGCCAGCTGTTTGCGCTGCATCTTGCGATAGATGCTGAAGATGTGTTTCGGGCGACCGATCACCTCGGCCTCGATGCCGGCCTGCCGCAGCGCCTGGGTCAGGCTATGCACTACCTCATCGATGTAGCGCTCGCGATCGCGCCGCTTTTCGTTCAGTGCCTGCGCGATGCGCTGGTACTCCCGCGGGTGCAGCTCGCGGAATGCCAGGTCTTCCAGTTCCCATTTCAGTGACCACATGCCCAGGCGGTTCGCCAGCGGCGCATACAGCTCCTGGATTTCCATTGCGATGCGCCGGCGCCTGTCGACGTCTTCGTCGCGCATATGGCGGGCACTGACCAGCTGCATCGCAAGCCGCGCCACCACCAGTCGCGGATCACCGACCACGGCCAGGAGCATCTTGCGCAGGGTCTCCGTCTGGCTGGCCGCCAGCGGGAGGCCAGCCGACCATTGGGCATCGAGATTGAAATCGCCGAGCCGGCCCAGATGTTCGGCCAGGCGCAGTGCTTCGGTGCCGAACAGCGTGCGCGCTGCGGCCGGCAGCGTCACTGCCGTGTCTGCGGTTGCGCGCACCACATGCAGCATGGCGGCTGCCGCCAATGGCAGATCCCCGGTCAGCGACAGCGTCAGTACACCGGTTTCGCGCGCGCGTTCGAGCCGCTGCAGCGGGATGTCGAGTGCTCCCAGGGCATCGGCGCGCTCGTGCAGCGCCGTGTCGTGAAGAGACTTGCCGGATGTCGATGTGGGGTTCACTGCAAGGCACGCTATCATACCGGCATGCCTCGCCATGCAAGCCGTTCCTGGCGCCGTTTTGATCCGGTCGTTGTCGTCCGGCAGGCAGCGCCATCGCGATCGACGGCGCCGCCGATGGCGCCATTTCCGCGACGCGTACTGGGCATCGATCCGGGCTCGCTGCGCACCGGTTACGGCGTGATCGATTGCAGCGTGCGCGGCGAGAAACATGTGGCCAGCGGCTGCATCCGCGCCACTGGCGATGATTTCGCCGGCCGGCTGCGGCAGATCCACGAAGCCATACTGGCGGTGGTCGCGGAATTCCGCCCCGATGAAATTGCCATCGAAAAGGTGTTCATGCATCGCAATGCCGACAGTGCGCTGAAGCTGGGGCAGGCACGCGGCGCGGTGCTGTGCGCGGCCGTGGTGACCGGCGCCTCGGTGCATGAATACGCGCCGCGCGCCATCAAGCTCGCCGTGGTGGGCACAGGCGCCGCGGACAAGGCGCAGGTCTCCAGCATGGTGCAGGCGCTGCTCACTATTGGCGAACCCGCCACTGCCGACATCTCCGATGCACTGGCGGTGGCGTTGTGTCACGGGCAGGCGCGACGCGCGGCGCTGCGCCTGGTGGCCGCCGGAGTGGTGCGATGATCGGTGCGCTGCAGGGCGTGCTGACGGAAAAGACGCCGCAAAGGCTGCTGATCGAAGTGCAGGGAGTGGGCTACGAGGTGGAAGTGCCCATGTCCACCTTTTTGGTTCTGCCACCGATCGGCAGCGCGGTGCGGCTGCGCATCCATCATGTGCTGCGCGAAGACGCCTCACTGCTGTACGGGTTTGTCACCGACGACGAGCGGGCGCTGTTCCGTGCACTGCTGCGTGTGACTGGCGTCGGCCCGCGCATGGCGCTGTCGGTGCTCTCGGGCATGAGTGCCGATGCCTTCGAGCTGGCCATCGCCAATGATGACGCGGCCACTCTCACGCGCATTCCTGGCGTCGGCCGCAAGACCGCCGAACGTCTGGTGGTTGAAATGCGCGATCACTTCGCCGCCGGCTCGCAGACCCGCGTCGCGGCCAATGTGCCGCGCTCGCCGCGCGAGGAAGCGCTGGCGGCGCTGGTGGCGCTGGACTACAAACCGGCCGAAGCCGCCAGGATGCTCGAGGCCGTGGGCAATACCCAGGGCAGCACAGAAGAGTTGTTGCGGGCGGCGCTGCAGAGTGCAGGCAAGTAGTGACAGAAGAACGGGTCATCGATGCCGGGGCACAGCGCGGTGAAGACACCCAGGATCGCGCCATCCGTCCCAGGCGGCTCGCCGAATACATAGGCCAGCAATCGGTCAAGGATCAGCTCGGCCTTTTCATCGAAGCGGCGAAGCATCGCGCGGAAGCGCTGGACCATGTCCTGGTGTTCGGCCCGCCGGGCCTGGGCAAGACCACGCTGGCCCAGATCATCGCCGCCGAGCTGGGTGTGAACCTGCGCCAGACGTCGGGTCCGGTGCTGGAACGGCCCGGCGATCTGTGGGCCACGCTCACCCAGCTGCAACCGCGCGATCTGCTGTTCATCGACGAGATCCACCGCCTCAGCCCCGTGGTCGAGGAGGTGCTGTATCCCGCGATGGAAGACTTCCAGCTTGACCTGATGATCGGTGAGGGACCTACCGCGCGTTCGGTGAAGCTAGATCTCGCGCCTTTCACGCTGGTGGGCGCCACAACCCGGGCCGGCCTTCTGACCTCGCCACTGCGTGACCGCTTCGGCATTGTGCAGCGGCTCGATTTCTACACCGACAGTGAGCTGGCGCAGATCGTCACCCGCTCGGCGGGTATTCTCGGCGTCAGTGCCACCCCCGAAGGTGCAGCACGCATCGCGGAGCGTTCGCGCGGTACGCCGCGCATCGCCAATCGCCTGCTGCGGCGGGTGCGCGACTTTGCCCAGGTGCGCGCCGATGGCGTGATCAACGCTGCCATCGCCGATGCAGCACTCGATCTGCTCGACGTCGATCCCAAGGGCATGGATGCACTGGACCGGCGGCTGCTGGCCACCATTGTCGACAAGTTCGATGGCGGCCCCGTGGGCATCGAGAGTCTGGCGGCCGCCATCGGTGAGGAACGGGGCACACTCGAAGACGTGGTGGAACCCTTTCTCATCCAGCGTGGTCTGTTGATGCGGACAGCGCGTGGCCGCGTTGCGACGCGTGGGGCTTACCTGCATCTGGGGCTCAAAGCCCCGGATCGCAATGCAGCCAGCCTTGCATTGTTCGAGGATCCGGATCGGTGACGCCTGCCGAATGGCCGGTACGCGTCTACTACGAGGATACCGATGCCGGCGGCGTGGTTTACCATGCCGGCTATCTGCGCTTCCTGGAGCGCGCACGGACCGAATGGCTGCGAGCGCTGGGCTACTCGCAGGCCAGACTGAAAGCGGAGGAATCGCTGGTGTTCACGGTGGTCAGCATGCAGCTCGAATTCCTCAAACCCGCGCGGCTCGATGATCTGCTGCGCGTGCGCAGCAGTGCGACGCTGGCAGGCGGCGCTTCCGTGACTTTCGAGCAGGAAATTCTGCGCGGCGATTCGGAGCGGATACTGGCAGCACAGGTGCGCGTGGCCTGCCTGGATGCCACGGAATTTCGTCCGCGACGACTGCCAGCCGCGTTGCGCGCGAGCCTCACATGAACGGCGGCGAACCACTATCCATCCTGAAGCTGATCGGCGATGCCAGCATCGTCGTGCAACTGGTGCTGGCCACATTGCTGGGCGCATCCATCGCCTCCTGGGCCGTCATCCTTGCCAAGCGCGCGGTGCTGTCGAAGGCCCGTGGCGAAGCCGATCGCTTCGAGGCGAATTTCTGGTCGGGTGGCGATCTGGGGTCGCTGTACCGCACGCTGGAGGCGCGCGGTCGCAATAGCGGCATGAGCGGCATTTTCGAAATGGGCTTCCGTGAGTTTGCCCGCCTGCGGCAGAGCGGTGCGCCGTCAGACCAGCTGCTCGAGGGCGCGCGGCGCGCCATGCGCGTAGCGCAGATCAAGGAAACGGACCGCCTCGAACACAACCTCGGTCTGCTGGCAACCATCGGTTCAGTCAGCCCCTACGTCGGGCTGTTCGGCACGGTGTGGGGCATCATGGGCACTTTCGTCTCACTGGGTGGCGTCCAGCAGGCCACGTTGGCCACGGTGGCGCCGGGCATTGCCGAGGCACTGGTCGCCACCGCCTTCGCGCTGGTTGCGGCCATTCCCGCCTTCATCGCCTACAACCGTTATGCAGAGAAAGTGGGGCGCCTGGAGATGCGCTACGACGCCTTCATGGAAGAGTTTTCCACCATCCTGCAACGGCATGCCGGTCGTCCCGCAGCCGGCAATGAGGCCCCCTGATGAATACGGCTCCGCGCAAGCGGCGCCTGATGGGGGAGATCAACGTGGTGCCGTTGATCGACGTGATGCTGGTGCTGCTGATCATCTTCATGGCCACGGCGCCACTGCTCACGCAGGGAGTGAAGGTGGATCTGCCGCAGGCGGGCGCCAAACCCTTGCCACCTTCGCGTGAAAAGGAACCGGCAGTGATCCTGTCGATCGATCGCCAGGCGCGGATGTTTCTGAACATCGGACGCTCGCCGAAGCAGGCCCTGGACGATGCCGCATTGCAGGCCACCGTAGCCAAGGCGCTGGCCACGGCTCCCGATCGCGACATCCTGATCAATGCCGATACCAGCGTCGCCTACGGACGAGTGGTCACAGCCATGGTGATCCTGGAGCGAGCGGGCGCCAAGAAGGTGGGATTCCTCACGGCGCCTCTGCCGGAAGAAGCCGGCCGCCGGCCGTGAATACCACTTCCAGGCAGGGACGCTGGGGATCGCTATCGCTGTCGGTGCTTCTGCATCTGCTGCTGGCCGCGGGTCTGTTCGGTGCCT
>DATNCK010000004.1:0-7052 GCA_035571575.1 Steroidobacteraceae bacterium
TGGCTCGACGGCTATGCGCGGCGCCGCCATTCGCCCGCTACCACGCCCGCGAGGCGCTGCCGGGATCCGCCGTGCAGGATGATGCGGCGCTCACTGCCTACCTGCGCCGCGCAGCTGGCACCGCCCACCACCCTGTTGGCACCTGCCGCATGGGGGTGGATGAAATGGCTGTCGTCGATCCGGAGCTGCGCGTCCGCGGCGTTTCATCCTTAAGGGTGGTGGACGCCTCCATATTTCCTAGTATCGTCGGCGGCAATACCAATGCCCCGGTGGTCATGGTGGCCGAACGCGCCGCCGACCTGATCCGCGGGCAGCAAAACGGGGGATAAATGGCGGCGGAACACATCAGGCACTGGAGGGTGGGCGACGTCGAGATCGCACGCATCGTCGAGGTCAACGGCTGGGAGGATGACATCGCCATGCTGCTGCCGGACGCCGATCCGGCCTTCGTGCAGAAATTCCCCTGGCTGCGGCCGCACTTCGCCACGCCGGAAGGAAAGATGATCATCTCCTTCCAGTGCTTCGTGCTGCGCTCGCAGGGACGCACGGCGATGATCGACACCTGCATCGGCAACGACCGTGCGCGGGAGTTTCCGGTGTTCACCAACATGCAGACCACCTTCCTCGAGGATCTGGCCACGGCGGGTTTTCCGCACGAGGAAGTCACCGACGTGCTGTGCACGCATCTGCACTTCGATCATGTGGGCTGGAACACGCGGCTGGTCGACGGCAAATGGGTGCCCACCTTCCCGCAGGCGCGCTATCTCTTCGGCCGGCGCGAATACGAACACTGGAAGCATCTGCACGACACCAATGGCTATCACGATCTGCATCACATGGATGACGCCGTGGTGCCGGTGCTGGAAGCCGGCCTGGTGGAATTCATCGAACCTGATTTCAGACTCACGGATGAAGTGTCGCTGATTCCGACGCCAGGGCATACGCCGGGTCATGTCAGTGTGCTGATCCAGTCGAAGGGGCATAGCGCAGTGATCACCGGCGACATGATGCACAACCCCATCCAGATCGCCGTGCCGGCGCGCGAAGCGCGCTTCGACATGGACAAATCACAGGCTGCGAAGACGCGCTCGGAATTCGTGGATCGCTTCAACAACACGCCGACGCTGGTCATCGGCAGCCATTTTTCCGAGCCCACCGCCGGCCACATCGTTCCTGATGGCCAGGCGTGGAAACTCAAGGTTTAACAGAGCATGACAAGACATCCCGACCTGTCCGGCCGCAATGTATTCATTACTGGTGCGGCGCGTGGCCTTGGCCGATCCATGGCCGAGACACTGACTGCCTGTGGCGCCACTGTTGCCATCGCGGACCTGCACATGGCCGATTGCGAAGCGGTGGCCGAACACATCCGTTCCACGGGTGGCAAGGCCCATGCCTTCGCGGTTGATGTGGCCGTGCGGCGCCTGTTCATGGCGGGAGCTGCGATGTTTGCTGCGCAGTGCGGCCGCATCGACGCCGTAATCAACAACGCCATGCTGCTGCGTTACGAGCCCCTGGAGCAGATCTCCGAAGATGTTCTGTCACAGATGACCGCCATCGGCATCGGCGGCAGCATGTGGGGCGCGCAGGCATTGCTGGCGCACTACGATGCGGCGCGCGGCGGAGTACTGATCAACATGGCCTCACCGGTGGCGGAGAAAGGCTTCCCCAACACGGCCGCATACAGCGCCGTGAAGGGCGCCATCGTCACGCTCACCAAGGTGCTGGCCGCTGAACTGGGGCCGCGCAATATACGCGTGAATGCGCTGTCGCCCGGCTCCGTGCCCACACCCGGCGCGCTGGGGCTCAACGACAAGGCCGAATACGAACGTCGCACGCGCACCATCCCGCTGCGCCGGCTGGGCCGCGAGGAAGACAACGCCGAAGCCTGCGCCTTCCTGCTCAGCGATGCGGCCTCGTTCATCAACGGCGAAATCCTGCATGTGGACGGCGGCATCGCCGCCGCCGGTTGAAGGAAGATCATGAGCAAGCCGATTCCGGAGTTCGACACTGATCCTTTCTCGCGCGAGTCGGTGCGCAATGCCAACGCCGTGGATGACCGGCTGCGCGAACTCTCACCGGTGGTGCGCCTGCCGAAGGAGAACATCACCATGCTGGCGCGCTACGAGCATGTGGCGGCTGGCCTGAAGGACTGGAAGACGTTTTCGTCCACGTCACGCCCCTGGCACGACCCGAACTCGGTGCGCCCCGAGCTGCTGCTCACCGATGATCCACCCAAGCACTCCCGAGTGCGCGCGGTGGTGGCGAACACGCTGACGCCCAAGGCGCTGGGCCACCTGACCGAGAATTTCCGCCGCGATGCGCGCTCCATCGTCGATGGTCTGCGCGGCCGCGCCGGCCTGCCCATCGACGCGGTGCAGGACATCACGCAGCCCTTCGTCTACAAGGTGCTGCCCGACCTCATCGGCCTGCCGCAGGAAGGCCGCGAACACATGTACGCCTTCGGCAACATGGTGTGGGCCACCATGGGCCCGATGAACGAGCTGTTCCAGGAAGCCATGCAGGACACCAGCGGCGCCGTGCTCGAATGGGCCGGCAAGTGCTGCAATCGCGAGAATCTGTCGGCCGGCAGTCTTGGCATGGCCATGTACGAGGCCGCGGACCGCGGTGAGGTCACTGCACAGGAGGCCAACCTGCTGGTGGGCATTCTGCTCTCTGCGGCGGCGGATACCACCGTGCTGACACTGGCCAATACCATCCGCGCCTTCAGCCAGTATCCCGAGCAGTACCAAATGGTGCGCGCCAACCCTTCACTGGTGAAAGCGGCTTTCGAAGAAAGCCTGCGCTGGGATTCCCCCTCCCGCATGGCTGGCCGCATCGCCATGACGGATGTGGAAATCGACGGCTATGTAATTCCCAAGGGCGAGCGCTGCGGCCTGATGTTCGCTGCGGCCAATCGCGATCCGCGCCGATGGGAGAATCCATTGCAGTTCGACGTGCGGCGCAATACCGCGGGCAGCCTGGGCTTCGGCCATGGCGTGCATGCCTGCGTGGGACGTGTATTGGCGCTGCTGGAGGCCGAAGCCCTGCTTAGCGCGCTGGTTGAATCCGTCGCCGGCTTCGAGCCGGCTGGCGAGCCAGAACCATGGATGACCACCATCGGGCACGGTCCGATCCGCCTTCCGGTCACGCTGCGATACGCCTGACCGGCAGTCGCGCGCCTGTAAGAAAAAGGGCCGGCTGTCGCCAGCCGGCCCGTCATGCGGAAGGCCCCAGCCTGCGCCGGAGCCGCTCGATCAGAACTTGCGTTCCACCGAGACCGCATACGTGCGGGGCTTGCCCGGCACGCCAGTGACGCCACCAAAGGCCGTCGTGATGTCGCTGCGCGACTGGAAGTAGTACTTGTCGAAGAGGTTCTGCACCTCCAGCGCCACCTTCCAGTCCTTCTCGCTTGCCCAGGTCACCTTGGCATTGGCGAGGAATCGACCGTCGACCCGGCTCCACGGCGTGTTCTCCGCCGTCGTGAACACCTTGCCCTGGTACGAACCGTCCAGCCGGTACGACACCGTGGCGGCACCGAGCGGCTGGTTGTACTGCGCACCCACCGAGTACGCCAGCTCCGGCGTGTACGGCGTGATGGAGCCCACCGGAATCGTCGTATTCGGCAGGTTGCCGGACGAATCGGGCGTGTTCGTGTACTTGAAGTGCAGATAGCTCCCGCTGGCATCGAACGACAGGTTGTCGGTCGCGAAGGCCGTGATCTCGAGCTCCGCGCCCTTCACGTCCGCTGCGCCGATGTTGGACGGACGCGCGCAGGGCTGCGAGGGGAAGGGAGCCGATTCCGGGCAGTTCTGCTTGCCGAGGATGATGTCTTTGTACTTGTTGAAGAAGATCGCGCCGTTCACGCGGACCCGGCGATCCAGCAGGTCGGACTTGAAGCCCGTCTCGTAGGTCGTCAGCGTTTCCGGATTGAACGGCAGCTTCTGCGTCGAGAAGAACGGCCGGGGGTTCACGCCGCCGCCCTTGTAGCCCGTCGACACCGAGGCATAGGCCAAGAACTGCGGCGTGAAGCGATAGTCGCCGACCACGCGCCAGTCCCAACGATTTTTTGGCCCGAAGCTGCCCGTGATGTTGTAGAGGTTGGCGAGCAGGCAGTTCGTGTTTCCAGTGAATGGGAAGCCGCACGACGCGTCGGTGGCGACTGGCGTGCCGTCCGGATTGGAACGGAAGTACGTGTAGTCCTTCTGGTCCCTCGTGAAGCGCAGGCCGCCCGTGACGCTCGCCGCCTCCGTCGGATGCAGCGTCATGGTGCCGAAGGCCGCCTTCGTGGTGCTCGGCGTAGTGTCCGGGCCATGCAGGAAGTCGATGGTCGGGCCCACGTAGTTCAGGTCCACTCGCGCCGTGTAGGTGCCCTTCTGGTCGAGGTAGAAGGCACCGAGCGTGCCTTCGGCGAAGCCTCCGGCGGACTTCATGTTCAGGCGCACTTCCGACGTGAACGCGTGATGGTCCAGCTGGTTGTCGAGCTGGGCCAGCGGCAGCGGGCTGGCGTCCTGGTCCTGGCCGAACTTCGAGTTGTACTTGCGGTAGGAACCGATGTACACGAGCTCGGCGTTGTCGTTGAGCTTGTAGTTCAGAGTGCCTTGGAAACCATGGCCGTAGAACTCTGTTGTCGGCACCGCGAAGTAGGGCTTGTACGGCGCTTGCGGATTGACCGCCATGCCATCGAGGAAGTTCGAATAGCTGACAAAGCGCTTGTTCCACCCCTGGAGGTTCGCACCGGTGTCGCAGCTGTACGGGCCCGCGGGCACGAAGTGACAGTCATAGGGGACCGGCTGGCCGTTTTTGCCCACGAGCAGCGGCACCCGATTCGCGCCAAACAGGTCCACGGAGTACGCCTTGCCCGTCGTGGTGGGATTGAAGTTCCGGGAAAGCGGTACCGTCGCGCCAGCGGCGATGAGCACCGTCGGAATCGCTTCGGATTTCTCCCGTGTGTAGTCGGCCGACAGATTGACCTCTAACTGATCGTTCGGCGTGAAGCGCAGCGCCGCGCGGGCAGCAGTGACGTTCTGGCCACCCATGGTCTGGTAATCCGAATTGCCGTTGCCGCGCGTATTGTTCTGCTGGACGTTCGAGGTCGGGTGCGTCTGGCCGTAGTCCAGCATGGCGACGTAGCCGTCGTTGCTGCGGTTCATGCCCGAAACGCGCAGCGCCACTGTATCGCTGAGCTTGATGTCGGCCATTGCGCGCGCCGTGATCTCGTTGAACGAGCCATACGACAGGCGCAGGGAGCCCGTGTCATCGCCCTTCGGCTTCTGGCTGAACAGCTTGATTGCGCCGCCGATGGCGTTCTTGCCTGCCAGCGTGCCCTGTGGGCCGCGCAGGATCTCGATGCGGTCCAGGTCGATCAGTTCCAGCAGCGAGCTTGACAGCGTCGGGATGTACACATCATCGATGTACACGCCCACGCCCGGATCCAGCGCGTAGTTGAAATCGGTCTGGCCCACGCCGCGGATGAACGCGATGAGGCCCGAGCCGCCGTTCTGTGGCTGCGGACGCAACGACACATTGGGTGCCTGTGCAGCGACCTGCGCGATATTGGTCTGGCCGCGTGCCTCGAGCATCTCGGCATTGACCGCCGTGATCGCGATCGGTGTGTCCTGCAGGTTCTGCGCGCGGAACTGCGCGGTAACGACGATCTCTTCCAGAGTCGTGCTGGTATCTTCCGCAGCCATTGCTGGCAGGGCAGCGAGAACGGCAGCAGAGATCAAAGGCAGTTTGGTGCCAAAAGATTTCACGAGTACCCCCGAGGTTGTTGCTGAGCAACTGTTGTGGCTCCAACACATATTGACGCGAATTTGCGTCGGGAAGCAAGGCTGCCGGGCCTAAACCGGTATTCACCTGGCGTTATCACCCTGTCCTGTTGCGCACAGCCCACACCAGAACGGTGCGTCTCATATTGCCGCATGGATGATGTCGGCAATCCTCTGGAAGCGGCGCATGTTGGCGTTGTGTTCCATCACACCGGCAGAAAGACATGTGAATGTGATATCGCGTACGGGATCGATCCAGAACAGCGAAGTGCCGGCCCCGTAGTTGCCGAAGCTGCCCGGCGAGGCGAGCGTGCCGAACATGTGATGGCACAGCGCCTCGCCGCGCACCGAGAAACCCAGGCCGATGTAGGCTGGTGCCGGCGCAATGCCTTCCGCGCGGCCGCGCGCGGCATAGAGCTCGTTCACCTTGTCGCCGGTGTGGTTGCGCGCCGCCAGGGCGATCATCGCCGGCGACAGCATGCGCACGCCACTCCAGCTGCCACCACTGCGGAACATGTCCGCGAAGCGGAACAAGTCTGGCACAGTGGAGACGACGCCCACCCAGGGCATCTCGGCATTTTCGTCTTCGAAGGCACCGTTCGGACCCGATACGTTGCGGCTCTTGTGTCCGATGGGATAGTTGCCGCGGAAGTCAGGCACCACCTTGCGTGGCTTGAGATCCGCGCGCAAACCCACTGCAGAATCACGCATTTGCAGCGGATCGAGGATCTCCTGCTGTACCAGCTGCCGATAACCGCGCTTGTGCGGATCGGTGCGCAGCAGCGCCTCGGCCATCAGCACGTGATTGACCAGTGGCGAGTACGAAACCTTGGCACAGGGCTCATCCACCGGCTTCACCTCGGCCACCACGGTGGCCGAGACTTCTGCGAAATTATCGATGTACCAGCCCGGCTTCACTTCGAAAATAATTGGGAAGCCAGCCTGGTGCGACAGCAGATGCCACATCAGGATCTTCTCGCGGCCGTGGCCGCTGAATTCCGGGATCAGTTCGCTGATGGGCGTGGTGAGTGTGAAGCGCCCCTGCTCCACGGCGCGCAGCACCAGCAGGTTGGTGAAGGCCTTGGTGACCGAGAAAATGCTGAACACCGAGTCCAGGCGCAGCGGCTGCTTCTGTTCGGCATCGGCGGCGCCAATAGCCGCCTCGAACACGGTCTCGCCACCGCGACCGACCTTGATGACCGCACCGTGATACCGCCCGGCGCGGATGTCCTCGCGCACCACTTCATGCAGCAGGTTCAGTTGCTGCGCACTCATGCCCTT
>DATNCK010000005.1:0-4748 GCA_035571575.1 Steroidobacteraceae bacterium
CGTGGCCCGAAGGGCACCGAGTACATGCTGGCGTCTGAAAGCGTGGCGCTGTCGATGCTGTCGTTCGAGCTGGTGCGCGACGTGGCGCCCGGCGAAGCGATCTTCATCGACGAGCAGGGCCGGCTGCATTCCAGCCAGTGCGTCGCGACCGCGAGCCACACGCCCTGCATCTTCGAATACGTCTATTTCGCGCGACCCGATTCCATCATCGACAACATCTCGGTGTATCGCGCGCGCATGCGCATGGGCGAGAAGCTCGCGGATAAATTGAAACGCGAGCGTCCCGACCACGACATCGACGTGGTGATTCCCATTCCCGACACCAGCCGCACCTGCGCGCTGCAGCTGGCGCAGAAGCTGCGCATCAAGTACCGCGAAGGCTTCAACAAGAACCGCTACATCGGCCGCACCTTCATCATGCCGGGCCAGGAGCAGCGCCAGAAGTCGGTGCGCCGCAAGTTGTCGGCCATCGATCTGGAATTCCGCGGCAAGAATGTGCTGCTGGTGGATGACTCCATCGTGCGCGGCACCACCTCGGCACAGATCATCGAGCTGGCGCGCGACGCCGGCGCCCGCAAGGTGTATTTCGCCTCGGCGGCGCCGCCGGTGCGTTATCCCTATGTGTACGGCATCGACATGCCGGCTGCTTTCGAGCTGGTGGCCGCAGGCCGCGAAGTGGATGAAGTGGCGCGGCAGATCGGGGCCGACTGGCTGATCTACCAGGATCTGGAAGACCTGGTGAACGCCTGTCGCCATGACAATGCCCACATCACCGAATTCGACACCTCGTGCTTCTCCGGTGAATACGTCACCGGTGACGTCACGCCCGAATACCTGCAGCGGCTGGAGCAGGAGCGCTCGGATGGCGCCAAGTCGCAGCGGCGTGACAGTCCCCTCAAGGCTGTGAACTAAGAACAAACCGCGACGTGCATCCATGCGACTGCTGCTGATTGTCCAGGATGCACGTTTCCGCTCGCTGATCCGCCATCACGTCACCTGCGAATGGCCCGATGCCGATCTGGTGATGCGCTCGACGCGCGCGCCCGGGCGTCTGCCACCGGAATTCCTGGCTCAGGGCTATGACGCAGTGCTGATCGACCAGAACTGGCTGGGAGGGCAGGGCTCGTTGTGGATGCGCGAGATGGCTGCGCGTCGCGGCTTCGCGCCCATTCTGTTTCTGGTCGAGCAGGGGGACGAACAGGTCGCCCGCGAGGCGCGCATCTTCGGTGCCTTTGCCGTGCTTTCGAAACAGCGGTTCAGCCACGAAACCCTGATCGCGGTGCTGGCCGAGGCCGCGCGCATGCAGCAACGCGCGCAGGCCGACTGGCGTGTTTCTGCGGAAGCGGAGCGTTCGCGTCGTTTCGGCGCCGTGCGGATTCCTGGCTATCGCTGCGTGCGCCGGCTCGCCGGCGGTTCGGTGTCGCAACTGTACCTGGCAGAGAGCGAGAAGGCCGGTTCGCTGATCGTCGTGAAGGTCACGCCTTCGGTGCGCAATGAATCCGGCGTGGATCAGTCCTTCGAGCGCTTCCTGCAGGAATACGAGATCGCGCATCGGCTGCATCACTCGAGCATCGTGCGCTGCTATGAGCTGGGTGTGGCCGATGATCATGCCTATCTGGCCATGGAGTATTTCCCGGAAGGGGACCTGAGGCGCCGCATCCGCAGCGGTATCACGCCGGCCGACGCGCTGGACATCGCGGCGCAGATCGCCGGCGCACTGGCGGCGCTGCACGAAGCCGGAGCGCTGCACAGGGATCTCAAGCCTGGCAATGTGCTGATGCGCGCGCAGCAGCGCATCGCATTGTCGGATTTTGGTCTGGCGAAGCACGCGGCCATCGACATGGAGATCACCGATCCGGGCATCATCTTCGGCACCCCGCACTACATGAGTCCGGAGCAGGGGCATGGCGAGCCACTGGATGAACGCGGTGATCTGTACAGCTTGGGCGTCATCCTGTTTGAAATGCTCGCGGGCGAGAAGCCCTATACCGACGCCAATCCCATGGCCATCATCTACAAGCATCGCCATCAACCGGTGCCGAAGCTGCCACCCGCCACGGCTCAGTGGCAGCCACTGATCGAGAACCTGCTGGCCAAGAAGCCCGAAGATCGCTACGGCACGGCGGCGGAAGCTGAAATGGTGCTGCAGCAGGCGGCCGCATTGGCGCGGGTCGCGGCCGCATGACGGTGGAGCCGGCGCCCTCCATCCTGAAGACCGCCACGCCCCAGGCCTGGGCCATGTACGCGGCGCATCACTGGCAGCGGTTGCTGGTGGATCATGCCAACTGCGAGAAGAAGGCGGCATCCACGGCACTGGCGCTGATGTTCGCCTATCCCGAAGACATCGCGCTGTGCCAGGCGCTGGCGCGGCTGGCACGCGAGGAGCTGCGTCATTTCGAACAGGTGCAGAAGCTGATGCTGAAACTCGGCGTGCCTGTGCTGCGTCTGTCGCCTGGTCGGTACGCGGGTGCGTTGCGCACGCGACTGGCCACTGGTGAGCCACAGCGCAAGCTCGACCTGTTGCTATGCGGCGCCTTGATCGAGGCGCGATCCTGCGAACGTTTCGAGACGCTGGTGCCGCATCTGGCGCAGCCGCTGGCGGATTTCTACGCAGATCTGGCGCGTTCGGAGCGCAGGCACGCGGGACTGTATCTGCAACTGGCGCTGGCGGCGCAGCGCGATGCGCGTCTGGATCCTGCCTTCGTGCAGCAACGTCTGGATGAGCTGGCCACCATCGAGGCCGCACTCATCACCGACCCGGATACGGAGTTCCGCTTTCATTCGGGAGTGCCGAGCCAGGCGGCAGCGGCTTGAAGGCGCGGGCGACCGGCGTGAAAGTCGGCGTGAGCCTTGCGCTGTGCGCGCTGGTGCTGGCGGGATGTGGTGGAACGTCGCCGAATGCATCGGGCGCTCTGCCTGCAACGCAGATCGCCGCGCGCGTGGCATCCAAACATCTGCAGCGTCAATTGACGCTGTCGCCCGGCACCATCGATCCGGCAATGAACCAGGACGTCGCCGCCTATTCCATCACCGATGATCTGTTCGAAGGGCTGGTGCGACTGGACGCGCAGGGCAGGGTGGTGCCTGGTGTGGCCAGTCGCTGGGAGACCAGCGCCGATGGCCTGACCTGGCGTTTCTTTCTGCGGCCCGAAGCGCTCTGGTCCAACGGCGATGCGGTGACGGCGCAGGATTTCGTGTTTGCCTGGCAGCGCGCCGTCGATCCGGCAACGGCTTCGCCGAACATGATGCAGTTTGCGCCCATCGCAGGCGCCGCAGCAGTGCTCGCCGGCAAGGCGCAACGCGATGCCCTGGCCGTGCGTGCGATCGATGCGCGCACGCTGGAGGTGAAACTCGCCGCGCCCACGCCCTACTTCCTGTACCTGCTGACCAATGGCTGGATGATGCCGCTGCACGGCGCGACAGTGCGTCAGCACCAGGCGGCGTGGACCGATCCTGAGCACATCGTGGGCAACGGAGCCTTCGTGCTGCGCGCTCGTGCCACCAATGGTCCGATCGAATTGGTGCGCAACGCCCGCTACTGGGATGCCGCCGCCGTGCGCCTTCAGGCAGTCACGTATCACCCGCTGCCAGACACCGCTGCAGCGACTGCGCGTTTCCTTACTGGCGACATCGATGTGGCAGAACGCTTCCAGATGGATGACATCCAGTGGCTGCGCGCGGCACTGGGCGCGGAGCAGGTGCGGCTGGATCCGGCCTTCGCCACGTATCTGCTGGCCATGAAGGTGCGGCAGGCACCCTTCGATGATGTACGGCTGCGGCAGGCTCTGAGCATGGCGGTGGATCGCAGACTCATCACTGACAAGCTGCTCGGCGGCTGGTATGAGCCAGCCAGCAGCATGGTGCCACCGCTGCCCGGCTATGAGCCGATGGCGCCGGAATGGGCGAAGCTCGACGATGAGGCGCGGCACCGCGAGGCGCGGCGCCTGTATGCCGAGGCCGGCTACTCCGCCGCGCGGCCGCTGCGCGCGCAGCTGTGGTATCCCACTTCGGACGCCGACTCGCGCCGCCTGGTCGAAGCCATGGCGGCGATGTGGCGCATGAATCTTGGTGCGGACGTCCAGCCGGCGGGCGAGGAGTGGAAGGTATTCCAGCAGAACCGCGAGATCGGCAAGCACGCGCTGTTCTTCTATGCCTACTGGGGCGACTATCCGGATCCACTTACCTTCCTGAATGTGCCGCTGCCCGGGGGCTCGTACAACATGATGCAGTACGACAGTGCGGCCTACGCGCGCGCGGTATCGGACGGCATGCAGGCCACCGATGAGCCGGGTCGTTACGCACGGTATCGCGAAGCCGAGAACATCCTGAATCGCGATGCGGTATTCATCCCGGTGTACTACTACCGTACCCGGCACCTGGTGCGCAGCTATGTGCACGGCTGGAGCGCGAATGCCATGGACCGTCACGCCTCGCGCGATCTGTATCTGGCCGCAGAGCCGGCGCGCTGATGCTGCGTCATGTGTTCGGGCGGCTGCTGGCTGCTGTGCCCACGCTGCTGGCCATCATCACGCTGGCCTTTGTGCTGCTGCGCATGGCACCCGGTGGACCTTTCGATGCGGAAAAGCAGCTGGTGCCGGCGGTGCGGGCCAGCATCGAGCGCGCTTATCATCTCGACGAACCACTACCAGCGCAGTACCTGCGCTATCTCGGGCAACTGCTGCGCGGCGATCTGGGTCCTTCCTTCCAGTACCGTGACAAACGCGTCAACGACCTGATTGCGGAAGGTC
>DATNCK010000006.1:0-5807 GCA_035571575.1 Steroidobacteraceae bacterium
TCTGGGAATAGGAAGCAATGGCCAGCCCGTATACCTGAAGGACATCTGGCCCACGCCACAGGAAGTGGCCGACAACGTGCAGCGCTTCATCACCTCGGAGATGTTCAAGCGCAGCTACGCCGGCGTGTTCGAAGGCGACGAGCGCTGGCGCGCCATCAAGGTGCCCGCCGGACAGATCTACTCGTGGGACGCGAAGTCCACCTACGTGAAGAATCCGCCCTACTTCGACGGCATGACCATGCAGCCGGCGGCGTCGGGCGATATCCAGAGCGCGCGGGTGCTGGGATTGTTCGGTGATTCCATCACCACCGACCACATTTCACCGGCCGGCAACATCGCCAAGAGCAGCCCGGCGGCGAAGTATCTGATGGACCAGGGCGTGCAGCCCGCGGATTTCAATCAGTACGGCGCGCGGCGCGGCAATCACGAAGTGATGATGCGCGGCACCTTTGCCAACATCCGGCTGCGCAATCTGCTGCTGCCCGGCACGGAAGGCGGCATCACGCTGCACATTCCTTCTGGCGAGACGCTTTCGATTTACGATGCAGCGATGAAGTACAAGGCCGCGGGCACGCCGCTGATCATCCTGGCCGGCAAGGAATACGGCTCGGGTTCATCGCGTGACTGGGCCGCCAAGGGCACCATGCTGCTGGGCGTGAAGGCCGTGATTGCCGAGAGCTTCGAGCGCATCCACCGCTCGAACCTCATCGGCATGGGCGTGCTGCCCCTGCAGTTCCTGCCGGGCCAGAGCGCTGCTTCGCTGGGGCTCACAGGCAAGGAACGCTTCGACATCGTTGGCGGCAGCGATGCCTCACGACGCACCGTCGCAATCACGGCCACCACCGACGAAGGCAAGACGCTGCAGTTCGAAGCGCGGGTGCGCATCGATACGCCGAAGGAACGCGAGTACTACGAGCACGGCGGCATCCTGCACTACGTGCTGCGGCAGCTTGCCGCAGCCGGCAAGGCCGCCTGAAGCAAACGGCTCGAAGGTGACGAACACCGGCAGTCGGGCCAAGCCGCGCCGGTTGGCGGTGTTCGACCTGGACGGCACGCTCTCGCGTGCCGATACATTCGGACCTTTCGTACTCGGGTTGCTGCGACGCCATCCGGCCCGGGTATTGCGCGTTCCGCTGCTGCTCCTCCCCGTCATCGGCTACGTGCTGCGACTGATGGATCGTGGCGGCCTGAAAGGCGCCATTCTGCATGTTCTGTTCGCGGGCCTGTCGCGCGCCGAAGTGGGCCAGTTCGCCCGGCAGTACGCACAGACCGTCGTGCCCGACCGGCTGTTCCCCGCAGCGCTGGCTGCTCTGCGAAAACACCTGGCCGATCAAGATCACGTCGTGCTGCTTTCCGCCAGCCCCGATCTGTATGTGCCCGACATCGGCGCCGCGTTGGGCGTGGATGAGACGATCTGCACGCAGGTGCGCTGGAACGGTGAACAGCTCGACGGCCGGCTGGCGGGCCTGAATCGTCGCGATCAGGAAAAGCTGCGCGTGCTGGAGGGTTTGAAACAACAGCACCCCGGCCTGTCAGCGATCGCCTACGGCAACAGCCGCGCCGACCTGCCACACATGTTTCGCTGTGAACAGGCAGTCTATGTAAACGCCGCGCCGGCGCTGGGCCGGGAACTGGGTGAGCGTGGCGTGCAATGCGTGAACTGGCGGTAATGTGACAGCGCGGCGAATGCGCGTAACATCTGCTGCAGCTGGAACGTACTAGCCGGTAGCCAGGCATTCACTCCGGGGCCGCTCGAGTTGAGGAGTCCGACATGACACACCGCACGCCACGCATACTGCCATCCGAGATCACTTCTCAGGAACTGTTCCTGGATCGTCGCCGCGTACTGCGTAGTCTGGGCCTCACGGGTGTCGCACTGGGTTCGCTGGCCGCACTACCCAGGACTTTCGCCGCAAATTTACCGCCAGCAGGCGGCAAGTTCGATGTGAAGCGCAATGCAGCGCTGTCCATCGCCGACGCGCCGAACAGCTTCCAGGAGATCACCAGCTACAACAATTACTACGAGTTCGGCACCGACAAATCCGATCCGGCCGAGCAATCGCGCAACTTCAAGCCACTGCCCTGGACGGTAACCGTGGATGGCGAAGCCGAGGTGAAGGGGCGCTTTGATTTCGAAGACATCCTCAAAGGCGAGACTCTCGAAGAGCGCGTCTACCGGCTGCGCTGCGTCGAAGCCTGGTCCATGGTCATTCCGTGGACGGGTTTTCCACTCGCGGGGCTGCTGAAACGATTCAAGCCCACATCGAAGGCCAAGTACGTGGAGTTCACTACGCTGATGGACCCGAAGCAGATGCCGGGCCAGCGCTACCGCGTGCTCGAATGGCCATATGTGGAAGGCCTGCGCATCGACGAGGCCATGCATCCGCTGGCCTTCATTGCCGTAGGTGTATACGGGCAGGCGCTGCCCAACCAGTGCGGTGCACCGCTGCGACTGGTCACGCCATGGAAATACGGCTTCAAGGGCATCAAGTCCATCGTGCGCATCCGCTTCACCGAACGGCAGCCACAGAACAGCTGGCAGATCGCGGCACCGAATGAATATGGGTTCTACGCCAACGTGAATCCGGCGGTGGATCATCCGCGCTGGAGCCAGGCCACTGAGCGGCGTCTGGGGGGCTCACTGCTGGCGAAGCGTGCGGCCACGCTGCCGTTCAACGGTTATGCCGACCAGGTGGCTTCGCTGTACGCCGGCATGGATCTGCGCCGCAACTTCTGATCGTGGCGTTGAACGTCACCAGCACCTATCGCTACGTCGTCAAGCCGCTGACCTTCGCGCTCTGCGCGCTGCCGGCGGTGCTGATGACGCTGGGTCTGCTGCAGGCCACCGGCGTGCTGCAGCACAGCCCCATGGATCTGGGCACGGATCCGGTGAAGCGCTTGATCCATGCCTGCGGCACCACCGCGCTGAACCTGCTGCTCATCACGCTGGCGGTCACACCAGTGCGGCAGATCACCGGCATGAACCACCTGGTGCGCGTGCGGCGCATGCTGGGTCTGTTCGCCTTTTTCTATGTACTGGCGCACTTCACCGTGTATGCGTGGCTGGATCAGGGGCTCGACATCCGCGCCATCGGCGCCGACATCGTCAAGCGGCCCTACATCACCGTCGGCATGCTGGCGCTGCTGCTGCTCATCCCGCTGGCCATCACCTCCACCAATGCGATGATGCGGCGGCTGGGCCGGCGCTGGCAGAAGCTGCATCGACTGGTTTACGCCATCACGCTGCTGGGCGTGTGGCATTTCTACTGGCAGGTGAAGAAAGACATCCGTGAGCCGCTGCTCTACTTCGGCATCTTCCTGGTGCTGATGGGGTGGCGCCTGTGGTGGCGCCAGCGAATCAAAGCGAAGTCCGCGCCTGCCACAGTTCCGGAAAGAACCTGAGGTCCAGCGCCTTCGCCAGGTATGAGACACCGCCCGTGCCGCCAGTGCCGGGCTTGTGGCCGATGATGCGCTCCACGGTTTTCATGTGCTGGAAGCGCCACAGCTGGAAGCGGTGATCGAGATCGACCAGCGCTTCGGCCAGCTCGTATAGATCCCAGTCCTTTTCCGCATTGTGGTACACGCCCAGCCAGGCGCCAGTGACCGCCTTGCTGGATACATAGGGCTGGGAGAAATCGCGATCGAGCAGCTCTGTGGGAATGCCATACCCGCGACGACTCAATAGCCGCAGCACTTCGTCATACAGGCTGGGCGCCTGCAAGGCGCGACTCAGCAGCTCGTAGTCAGCCGGATCGCGCTGATGCACGCGCACCATGTCGGCGTTCTTGTTGCCCAGATGAAATTCCAGCAGCCGATACTGCAGCGACTGGAAGCCCGATGAGCGGCCGAGTGAATTGCGGAAGGCGGTGTAGTCGGCGGGCGTCATCGTAGCCAGGACTTCCCACACGCCGAACAACTGCGACTGAACTTTAGATATTCTCTGTAAGGCCTTGAAAGTAGGATCTAAATTATCTTTCACCACACAGCCCTGGACCAGCTGCAGCTCATGCAGGAACAGCCGGATCCAAAGCTCTGACACCTGGTGCACGATGATGAACATCAGCTCGTCGTGTTCGGCGGAGACTGGTTTCTGCGCATTCAACAGCTGTGCGAGCTGCAGGTAGTCTCCATACGACTGCGAAGTGCCGAGATCCCAGTGCACGCCTTCGCCGGTGAGATCGATGCGGCCGCTGACCGACGGATCACGTGTATCGCTCATGCAGTCTCCAGCAGCCACGATGGCACATGGCTCCAGCCCGTTCGCAATTGCACATCGAGACTGCGGTAACGCGGCTCGCACTCTTCCACGCAGCGCCAGAAACGGGCCGAGTGATTCATGTGGCGCGTGTGTGCCAGCTCGTGACACATCAGGTAGCGCAAGACCTCCGGCGACTGGAACAGCAGCGCCAGATTCAGCGAGATGATGCCGCGTGCCGAGCAGCTGCCCCAGCGGGTGCGCTGGCGGCGCAGCTTCAGCGCTGAATAGCTGAAGCCATATTGCTGCGCCAACGCTGCCAGACGGGGAGCCAGCGTGGCCTGCGCGTGTTGGGTCAGCCAGCGGATCAGCGTGCGGCGCATCTCCACCACCGTGCCGCTGCCACGCAGTTCCAGCATCCCTGGCATACGCTCGCTCACCCGCAATCGACCGGAGCCGCCGGCATGGAACAAGCGCCATTGCTCGCCCAGCGCCGCCAGCGAAATGCGCCCGGGAGGAAATTCCTGAGCCGGAGTCGCCAGCTGCCGGCGCCGCTGCAGATGCTGCTGCACCCATTCCAGCCGGCTGGCGAAGAACGCACGGGCGCGCGCTTCGGATACGCCGCGCGGCACGACGAGTTCGACGCGACCGGCCGCATCGATGCGCACCGCCACACGCCGCGCCTTGCGGCTGTGTCGCAGCTCGGCCACGGGCTCGTCGGCCGCTCCATGCCACAGCGGCAGCTGCGCGGCGGAAGCGCCAGCGGCAGCACTATTGTCGGCTATCCTCATCGCAATGATGATAACAGCGCCACCGCCGGGCCTGATCGACATCGGCGCGAATCTCACCCACGAAAGCTTTGCTCACGACCTGCCCCAGGTGCTGCATCGGGCGCGCCAGGCCGGTGTGGAACGCATGATCGTCACGGGCACCAGCGTGGCGGCCACGCGTGCCGCACTGGAACTGCATCGCGGCGATCCGCTGCGGCTGTTCGCAACCGCGGGACTCCATCCGCATCACGCGGCGGATCTCTCAGCCGAAGCCCTGAGTGAACTGCGTGAGCTGGCAGCCGATCCGGGCGTGGTGGCCATCGGCGAGTGCGGGCTCGACTACTACCGCAACTTTGCGCCGCGTGAAGCGCAGATCACGGCGTTTCGGGCGTTGCTGCAACTGGCGGTGGAAGCGCGCAAGCCCGTATTCCTGCATCAGCGCGATGCGCACGCGGATTTCATCGCCATCCTGCGTGAATTCCGCAGCTCACTGGTGGATGGTGTAGCGCATTGCTTCACCGGTCATGCCAACGAGCTCATGGACTGCCTGGAACTGAACCTTGCCATCGGCATCACCGGCTGGATCTGCGACGAGCGACGTGGCCAGCACCTGGTTCCACTGATGCGCCAGATACCCGCCGCGCGGCTGATGATCGAAACCGATGCGCCCTACCTGCTGCCGCGCACGCTGCGACCCAAGCCCGCTTCACGGCGCAATGAGCCGGCATTTCTCACGACGGTGGCGGAGGCGGTCGCGCAGGCACGCGACGAGAACCTGCAACAGATGGCGGCGAGCAGCACCGCGGCGGCCAGCTCGTTCTTCGGCCTCGGCTGACTACTCC
>DATNCK010000007.1:0-2931 GCA_035571575.1 Steroidobacteraceae bacterium
GCCGCTGCAGAGGAAGTGCTGCAACGTCTGCATGAAAACTGGCAGCTGTCTCTGGATGCCACCTCCATCCAGCGCGAATTCCGCTTCAAGGATTTTCTGCGCACGATGAGCTTCGTGAATGCGCTGGCGCACATCGCCAACATCGAAGACCACCATCCGGATCTGGAGATGGGCTACAACTACTGCCGCGTACGCTTCACCACCCACGCCATCCAGGGTCTGTCGGAAAACGATTTCATCTGCGCGGCCAAGATCGACCAGCTGCCCGTCAGCTAGCGGGACATTGCCTAGGATCGGGGGGGCCGATACGCGGCCGCTCGCGTAAAGAAGAAGCGCTGTGCCGCGCGACTGCGCGCCACCACCGCCATGCCGGCGCGAGCCAGTCCGGCCGTGAGCGGTCCCGATCCCGTAAACAATGTATCGAGCCCATCGACCATGGCGGCGGTCAGCACATTGCCGCTGCGTCGCGCCCGCGCGTAGCGTTGCAATGCCTGCGCAGCACCGACGCTTTCGCGCGCGGGGCGTGCTGCCAGGACATCGGCCAGCGCAACGGCATCCTGCAGGCCTTCATTCACCCCCTGACCGGCCAGCGGATGGATGACATGCGCCGCATCGCCCACCAGCACGCAGCGATGGCTGGCAAAGCGCTCGGCGGTGAAGCGGCGCAGGGGAAAAGCAGCGCGAGCGCCGGCCACCCGCAGCACACCCAGCACGCCTGCGCTGGCCTCGGTCAGCGCGTTATTGAATTGATCGGCCGGCATGGCCAACAGCGCTTCTGCTGTCGCGTTCTGCGCCGACCACACGATGCTCACCTGCCCGCTGGCCAATGGCAGCAGGGCCAGTGGACCGGTTTGCAGGAACCGCTGCCAGGCGGTGTGCTGATGACCTGCCTCGGCATCCACGGTGGCGACGATGCCGCGCTGTCCATAGTCACGTTGCGCACCGAGGATGCCGGCCATGCGACGCACGGCCGAGGAGGCGCCGTCGGCGCCGACTACCAGCTCTGCTTCGATGCGATCGTCACCCACTTCAATGTGCGCACCCGTGTCATCGCAAGTCAGTGCGGTGACCGCGGCCTGCTTCACGCCGATGCCCGCGGCCGCGCAGCGCTGCAGCAACGCTGTCTGCAGATTGAGGTTTTCCACGATGCTGCCCAGATCCGGTTCACCCAGCTGTGCCGCATCGAAACGCAGTACATCCGGGCTGTCTGCAGGCGTGGCTTCCTGCCATACGACCATGTGCTCATAGGCAGCAACGCGCTGCAGGTCCAGCTCCGCCCACACCTGCAATTCCTGCAGCATGCGGCGATTGCCCGGCGCGATGGCCGATACGCGAAGTTCATACCCTGCACCCGGCTTGCGTGGCTGGGGTGGTTCGGGCTCCACCAGCAGCAGTTGCGAAGGATCGATGCGGGCACGTTGCACCAGCAGCAGCGCCAGCGTTGCACCCACCACACCGCCGCCGACGATGGCGATCTGCACACGCGCTGCGCTCATGGCCTCAACCCCCGGGCCATGCGCGGTGTGTGATTGCCAAAACCCAGGCTCACGCGACTCAGTGCCCGCTTGGCCGGTGGCAGCAGGTCAAACAACAGCAGTCCGAGATCCCGCCCCGCAGCCACCACCGGATGCTCGGTGGAAAACACACGCACCAGCGTGTCGGTAAATGCCACGACGCCATCGCGATCAGCGGTTCGCTGCGCGGCGAACTGCGCCAGCAGCTCACTGCTGCCGGGATCCGCCGGCGCCTGCGCCAGCAGGTCCACCAGCGCCGCAGCGTCGCGCAGTCCGAGATTGAATCCCTGCCCCGCCACCGGATGCAGCGACTGCGAGGCATTGCCCAGCAGCGCGATGCGCCGCGCGGTGGACTGCTGGCTGCGCGACAGCGACAGCGGATAACGCGCGCGGCGGCCCAGTTGCAGCGCACGGCCGGCACGCCACCCGAAGGCCTGCTGCCATTCGCTGATGAATTGTTGATCGTCGAGCTGCATCAGCCGCTCGGCGTGTTCCGGTCGCGCGGCCCACACCAGCGTCCGCCACCCTGCGCCGGCCACAGCCAGAGGCAGCAGCGCCATCGGTCCCGCAGGGGTGAAACGCTCATAGGCCGTACCCTCATTGGCCTGATCCATGCGCAGGCTGGCCACGATGGCCACCTGGTGGTACTCATCGACGCTGGCTGAAAGCCCTGCGGCTTCACGCACCAGCGACTGTGCGCCGTCGGCCGCGACGACCAGTCGCGCCTGCAACTGCACCGCGCCACTGGCTGTCTGCAATTCCAGTCGCGCCTGTTCCGGTTCGACATGCATCGCAGTCAGCCGCGCAGGCATGAAGCAGGTCACGGAGGAACAGGACTGCAGCGCATCCCACAAGGCGCGACCCAGCACACGATTGGGGACCACATAGCCCAGCGCCGGCTGATCGAACTCGCGTGCCGACAGCCGCGAGAAGCCGAAGCGTCCCGCATCCGACACATGAATATCCGTGATGGGAGCAGCCGCGGCGGACAGCGCCTCCCACAGCCCCATGGCTTCGAACACGCGTCGGCTGGCATTGCCCAGTGCTGTCGTGCGCTCGTCGAAGCTGGGCTGGGCCGCGGAATCCGGCGCAAAAGCCTCGATGACGGCCACGCGCAGCGCGGAATTGCGCAGCGCCGCGGCGAGACTGGCGCCCACCAGACCGCCGCCCACGATGGCCAGGTCGTAGGGTTGCTCGGCGCTCACCGGGCGCGGGAGGCCATGGCGGCCTCGATCTCGAGGATGGCGCTGGGAACATCGGCGGTGAGCACCTCGCAACCCGCGGCAGTCACCAGTACGTCATCCTCGATGCGGATGCCGATGTTCGCGTAGCGCTTCGGCACGCCGCGCAGACCGGCGGGGATGTAGATGCCAGGTTCCACCGTCATCACCATCCCTGGCTCGAGCACGCGCCACTC
>DATNCK010000008.1:0-3304 GCA_035571575.1 Steroidobacteraceae bacterium
TGGCACCCGCAACCGCCACCGCCGCGCTACAACGCACCGGAAATCGATCCGGCCTCCGCGTCAAGCGCACTGACGTTACTGATGGGTGGTCTGGCTGTTCTGCGCAGCCGTACTCGTAAAAACAAGCAGGACAAGCAGTAATTTACTGGTCGCGGTCCGGAACGGACCGCGACTTTTTTCATCCTCAGGGGCTTCCCCGCTCCACCGCTGGTGAATCCGGCGCGACGTTTCCCCCACTCAGTATCACGCCCACACGCGCTCCGCGCAGCGATTCGCGTTGGCCCCTGATGGCCGCGTATCCCAGGCAGCCTGTAGGCTCGACTGTCAGCTCCAGCACTGCGGCCAGCTCGCGCATGGCGGCTGAAAGCTCGGCATCGGTGACGGTAAGAATGTCGGTCACGGCGCGCTGGATGATGGGAAAACTCAACTCACCCAGCTGCTGTGTCTGGGCGCCATCGGCAATGGTACGTGGCGTGTCGATACGTACGCGCCTTCCCAGGCGCAGCGACTGCTGGCCATCGTTGCCAGCCTCGGGTTCCACTCCATACACACGACAGCGCGGCTGCAGGACCTCGGTGACCAGCAGCGTGCCGGCCAGCAGTCCGCCGCCACCCAGCGGCAGGAACAGCGCATCCAGCTCGCCGACTTCCTCCAGCAGCTCCAGCGCGGCGGTGCCCTGCCCGGCAATGACATCCGGATGATCAAAGGGCGGAACGATCGCCAGACCTTGCTCATCTGCAAGACTCTGGCAGATGGCAACCCGGTCCTCGCGATAGCGGTCATAGCGCAGCACTCGGGCGCCGTGTGCCAGGGTGGCCGCCACTTTCACCGCCGGCGCATCGTGCGGCATCACTATGATGGCGGAAGTACCCAGCAATTTCGCAGCCAGGGCCACGGCCTGCGCATGGTTGCCCGACGAGTAGCTGATCACGCCACGCTGCCGCTGCTCCGGCGTCAACCGCGACAACGCGTTGTACGCACCGCGGAATTTAAAGGCGCCACCATGCTGCAGGTTCTCGCACTTCAGGAATACCTGCGCGCCCACCAGTGCATCGATGCGCGGCGAGGTCTTCACGGGTGTGTGCTGCGCCAGTCCGGCCAGCACACCCGCCGCCTGCAATACGCGGTCGTAGGTGGTCACGGCAGTTAAGAGGACTCAGCCTTGCAGCAGCGCCTGCGCATCGGTGAGCCGCGCAAGTGCCAGCAAACGGTCGGGCACATTCTCGAACCGCAGCTGCGATCCCGCCGCGGCGCAACTGGCACGCCAGGAAATCAGCAAGGCGAGTCCGGCGCTGTCCGCATCCGTGATGCCGGCGAGTTCTGCAGACCGCGCCGTGTTCAATAATCCACCCGCCTGCAACTGCCGCCAGGCCCACGGAACCGTCTCCATGGTCAGCGCACCGGAAAGCGCGCAACGTCCGTCGCCGCGATCGGCCAGCTGCGCAGTGGCGCGTTCCATTCTCAGGCCTTGGGCTTTGCCGCCGAACCTTCCAGGCGCTGCAGCAGTCCGTCGAGGCCCTTCTGATCGATCTCGAGGCCGAAGTCTTCGCGGAAGCTCTTCACGTAGCTGATGCCTTCGATCACCACGTCCCAGACTTTCCAGACGCCCGCAGCATCTTTGCGCAGACTGTAGGCCACATTCACGCTGGCGCGGGGCTGCGTCGCATCGCCCTGGAAGGGCAGAACCTTCATGCGATCCCCGGTGAAGTCCACTAACGCATCGCCATACGTCGTAAGCAGTGAGCGATAGAACGCCGTGACGAAGCGCTTGCGCTGCTCGGGCGTCGCCGTGCGCCAGTACTTGCCCAGCACCTGCTGGGCCGCGAAATCCACGTCCACATGCGGCAGGAAGATGCTGTCGACAACCTTGTACAGCTGCGTGATGTCCTTGCGGTACTTGGCGCGATTGGCATCCAGATCTGCGAACAGCGTTTTGGAACTGCTCTCGATGAGCTTCTGCGGATTGCTGTCGTCGATGGCTTCGGCCGCGCCCGCCGCCGCGGCGAACTGCAGACCGCACAGTGCGAACACTGCCAGCAGCATGGCGCGCAGGTGCATCGAGTAGGACTTCCTTGAAAACTGCTTCATTTCGACTTCTCCTCCGAACTGCTCGAATCACCCTTGCTGGCAAAGGCCGCAAACAGGCGATTGATCAACTTCTCCAGCACCATGGCTGACTGCGTGTTCTCGATTCGACCACCACCGGCCAGGTAGGTTTCCGACCCGCCCGCCTCCAGGCCCACGTACTTCGCGCCCAGCAGGCCAGCGGTTTCGACATTGGCCCAGCTGTCATCCGGGATACGGTTGTACTGCTTGTCGATCGACAGGGTGACGACGGCCTTGTAGTCCGTTGAGTCGAAGCCCACGCCCGTCACCCGTCCGACCTTCACTCCCGCCATGCTTACCGGCGCACCGGGCCTGAGGTCGCCCACATTCTCGAAACGCGCCGTCAGGCTGTAGCCGCTGCTCTCAGAGACCACGCCCAGCTTGCTGCCAGGCAGCTGCGTGGTCAGAAACAGCAGCGCGGCAAAGCCCAGCAGCACGAACAGGCCCGTGCCGATTTCAAGACTGCGCCCGTTCTTCATGTATGCATTCTCCGTACGAGGACTTAACGCCGGCTGAACTTCACAGGAAGGCAGCCGTCAGCATGTAATCAGTAATCAGCACCAGCACTGACGAGGCAATCACCGTGCGCGTCGTCGCCAGGCCCACACCCTCGGCCGTGGGCTCCGCGTGATAGCCCTCGTAAACCGCGAGCAAGGTGCAGACCACTCCAAAAACCAGGCTTTTGACCAGCCCTTCCATCACATCGCTCACGCCCACCTGGTTCTGCATCTGCGACCAGAAGGTTCCCGCATCCACGCCCCGCACCGACACGCCGATCAGCTGCGTGCCAAAGATGCCCAGGATGTTGAAGATGCAGGCCAGCAGCGGCATCGCGATCACGCCACCCAGAAACCGCGGCGCCACCACATTGCGCAGCGGATCCACGGCCATCACCTGCATGGCGGTGAGCTGATCGGTGGCGCGCATCAGCCCGATCTCGGAGGCCAGCGAAGTGCCGGCACGTCCGGCGAACAGCAGTGCAGTGAGCACCGGACCCAGCTCTTTCAGCAGCGCAAGTCCCGCCGCAATGCCCAGCGCCGATTCACTGCCGAAGCGCGCCAGCATGTCCGAGAAGGCCAGGCCCATGATCATGCCCACCACCAGGCCGCAGAGCATGATGATGATCAGCGAACGCGCACCGCTGTTGTAGATCTGCCGGACGATGGGACCAGGCCGCCGCAGCGCCGGCACGCAGGCT
>DATNCK010000009.1:0-2016 GCA_035571575.1 Steroidobacteraceae bacterium
CGACAGGAAAAAGCGACTGACGCAGGCTTGAACCAGATGCCGCTGCGCATACCGGCAGCGGGACCTCCGGCAGCAGCGCAAGTCGACACCTGGCTGGCCATTCACGCCGACAGCAGCGCCACGCTGTACATGGGATTTGCAGAGCTGGGCCAGGGCAATACCACCTCGCTGCTGCAGGTCGCCGCCGAAGAGCTGGACCTCGGCATGGATCAGATCCGTGCAGCTTCACTGGACACGCACCTGTCACCCAGCCAGGGCGGTACTTATTCCAGTGCGTCGATCCAGCGCGGCCGCCCGCAGATTGCCGCCGCCGCAGCCGAGGCCCGACAGGCGCTGCTGCTGATGGCCGCGACCCGATTGAACGCAGCGGCGGACCAGCTCAGCGTCGAACGCGGCCGCGTGCATCTGGCGGGCGCAGGTGGCCGCAGCATCAGCTATGGCGAGCTGATCGGTGGCCGACGTTTCGAGCTGAGCATTTCGGGCAAGGCGCCGCTGAAATCTGCTACGGCCTACAGGCTGCTGGGCAAGCGGGTGTCGCGTGTCGATCTGGCAGCGAAGCTCACCGCTCGTCATCTCTACGTTCAATACCTGCGGCTTCCCGGCATGCTGCACGGCCGCGTGGTGAGGCCGCGCGGCCAGGCCGCCTACGGTGCGGGTGCACACGTGTTGTCTGTGGACGACAGCGCTCTGGCGGACATCCCGGGCGCGCGGCTGCTGCGCCGGGGCGATTTTCTCGGCGTGGTGGCGCCGCGCGAATGGGATGCGGTGCGCGCCGCGCAAGCCGTACGCGTGAACTGGGAACGCCCGCCGGCATTGCCCACTGCCGCGGGACTGCACGCGCAGATGCGCAATGCGACCACCATCGACAATGTAGTGCTGGAACGCGGGGATCTTCGCGCCGGTACCAGCGAGGCGGCCGTCACGGTGGTGCAGCGGGGCGAGGGTCCTTATCAGGCCCATGCACCGTTCGCACCGAACTGTGCGCTGGCGGACATAACTGCGGATGCTGGACTGGTGATCTGCTCCTCGCAGGATGTGTACGGCGCCCGCCGCAGCATCGCCGCGCTGCTGAATCTGAAACCGGAAGCATTGCGCGTGCAGTACGCCGAAGGTTCGGGCACCTATGGCCACAGCTGCTACGACGATGTGGCACAGGCAGCGGCGCTGCTGTCGCAGCTGGCTGGCAGTCCGGTGCGCCTGCAGTTCATGCGCGCCGATGAGCATGGCTGGGATACCTATGGCCCGCCCCACGTGGGCGAGGCACGGGCTTCGGCCAATGCCGGCGGCCGCATCGTCGCCTACGAATACCATGGCTGGCAGCACAACTGGAGCCAGGTTGAAACCACCTCCCAGCTGGCTGGCGCGGCTGCCGCCGCAGAGTGGCCGGCCGCCGGCGCGCAAGGCGTCAATCCGCTGGCCTGCGGCGGCATGTACGACATAGTGAACACACGGCTGGTCAATCACCGGCTGCCGGGGCTCCAATACCTGCGAGGTGCGTGGCTGCGCTCACCGCTCGATCTGTCCTTCGCCTTCGTGTCGGAACAGGCCATCGATCAGCTGGCGGTGCAACTGAACATCGACACGGTGGAATTCCGCCGTCGCAACATCAGCAACCCGCGCTGGCGGGGTGTACTGGATGCGGTTGCCGAGGCGGCAAAGTGGCAGGCCGTGCAGCCTGCCGGACGACTGGAACGAACCCGTATGCGTCGTGGCCGTGGTGTGGGAATGGGTACCCACCTGGCCTCGTATGGCGCCGCCGTAGCCGACGTCGAAGTGGACACCGAAACCGGCCAGCTGCGCATCCTGCACCTGTATGGCGCATTGGACGCCGGCTTGGTGGTCAACCCGCTGATCGTGGAGCGTCAGATCGAAGGCCAGTTGGTGCAGACCGCCAGCCGCATGCTGCTGGAAGAAGTGCAATTCGATGCCGAACGCGTGACCAGCCTGGACTGGCAGTCCTATCCCGTTTTGCGGATGGATGCCTGCCCGGAGGTGACGCCGGTCATCGTCCAGAGG
>DATNCK010000010.1:0-13557 GCA_035571575.1 Steroidobacteraceae bacterium
CACAATGCGGCCATGAAATTCCCCGACATGCTGGCCACTCGCAATGGTCGACTGGCCGCCTTCTTCCTCATGTACATCACGGAAGGCATCCCCCTGGGATTTGCGGCCATGACCATGGTGTCGCAGATGCGTCGCCTCGGCGTCAGCGCCGCGGAAGTCGGCGCATTCACTGCCGCCATTTACCTGCCCTGGGGATTCAAGTGGGCGGTGGGGCCCATCGTTGACATTCTTTCTTCCGATCGATTCGGCCGCCGCCGCAGCTGGATCATCGCCATGCAGCTGGGCATGGTGGCCTCGCTGTTCCTGCTGCAGGCTGTCGGCCTCAACGCCGGTGTCGGCGTATTGACCGCGCTGATCATCGTGCACAACATCTTCGCCGCCACGCAGGACGTGGCCATCGATGCGCTGGCCGTCGGTACGCTGAAGGAAGATGAGCGAGGCATGGCCGGCGGCCTGACCTTCGCAGGCGCCTATCTGGGCCAGGCGGTAGGAGGTTCCGGCGCGCTGTTCCTGATCAAGTACATTGGCTTCAGCAATACCTATTTCTTCGTTGCCGCGGCCATTCTCGCCGTGACGCTGTTCGTCGTCGTGCCACTGCGCGAGCCGATACTGGCGCGTGCCGTCGCGGCTGGCACGGGCCTGAAGCGCGTCAGCGGCGAACTCAACCACTTCGTTCGCCAGGCCTGGGGCGCCTTCACAGAATCCCGTGCCTCCGTGGTGGGTTTGCTGTTCGCCGTGCTGCCAGCAGGCGCGATGGCGCTGGGATTGTCTTTCGCGCAGACGCTGGCCGTGGACCTGGGCTTCGATGATGACCATGTCGCATCGTGGAATCTCTGGACAACCATCTGCTCCGCCGTGGGTTGCGTCGTTGGCGGCTGGATGTCGGACCGCCTCGGCCGGCGCCGCGCGCTGGCATGGTTCATCTTCAGCATGTCACCTGTCACCTTATGGATGGCGTGGACCCTGTGGCAGGCAGGATGGATTCATCCAGTCGATCTGGCAAAGCGGGCAGGAGTCATCGTGCCGGCCGTCGTGGTCAGCACCTTCTGGTTGAGCACTCTGCTTTTCTTCTTCGCCAATGGCCTGATGTATGGCGCCCGTGCGGCACTGTTCATGGATGTATCCAATCCGCGCGTGGCCGCCACACAGTTCACCGCCTACATGGCGCTGCTGAACCTGGGCATTTCGTATTCGGCCACCTGGCAGGGCTGGTCGGTGGACCGCTATGGCTATCCCATCACGCTGCTGGCTGACGCGTTCATCGGTCTGCTGTGCCTGATCCTCCTGGCCGCCATGGGCCCCATCAAGGCACAGAGATCCGCGGTGCCAGCGGCGCGCGTCGACTGAAGGTGCTTTCCGAGTCGAGGATGGCAGTCGCGGACCGCGAGTTCTGCCACTGCTTCCCTGGTGGGCGCCCGGCCTGCCACCCAGCTAATGCGGCGCGGCAACTCCGTCCCACGCATGGTTCGGGATGCGAATAAGAGCGGCGGAAAGTTAAATGGACTGAACTAACAGGGATCTTCTATCTTCCAATGCTTGACTGCGGCCGCTGACGCGGCTGCTGCTTGTGGCTGGACGATGCAGACTGAGACGATGCGGCGGGGGTGGGTGATGGGCGCGAGACGAGCTTTTTCTGGAAATTCACCGAAGTTGGCGCCAGCCATCCTTCCCGGCACCCTGTTTGCGCTGCTGAGCCCGCTGGCGCTCGGCCAGGCGGCGGGAAGCGCCGACGGCCAGTCGGGCTTCAACCCGATGCTGACCACCTACTGCACCAAGTGCCACAACACCGAGGATTGGGCCGGCGGTCTGGCGCTGGACACCATGGATGTGGGGCATGCCGGTGAGGATCCGCAGGTCTGGGAAAAGGCCGTGACCAAGCTGCGGGGACGGCTGATGCCCCCGGCGGGCCAGAAACAGCCTTCGCAGTCGGATATCGACGCGCTGGTGCGCTATCTGGAAACTTCGGTCGACGCCAGTCCGAAGAGCCATCGCATCGGCCATGTTCCCATCCAGCGGCTGAACCGCACGGAATTCTCAGAGTCGGTGAAAAACCTCATCGGCGTGGAGATCGATCCGAAGCAGGCATTGCCCACTGAGGTGGAGGTCGAAGGCTTCAGCAACATCGCGCGCGCGCTGGCAGTTTCGCCCTCCTTCATGGAGCAATATCTTTCCGCGGCACGCCGTGCTGCACGCCTCGCGGTGGGCGAACCCGTGCCCAAGATGGCCAAGGTCACCATTCCGGCCACGCAGTCTGGCGCGACGGCCTTCCCGCTCGGAACCCGCGGTGGCACGCAGCGCGGGGGCATACGCTTCTTCCATGTCTTTCCGGCTGACGGTGAGTACCACTTCAACGTGCCGGAAGAAGACTTTCTCGACATGGGTCTGTATCCGCGCGGCGCTCAGACCTCGGCCACTCTTCTCATCCTGATCGACGGGGTGGAGAAGATCCGCAAGGACATCGGCGGCCCGGAATACATCGACCTCGCCGACCGCGACGGACCTGTTGGACGCAAAGCCATTCTCGAAAAGGTCGCCAGCGCCGTGCAGGTGAACGCCGGCCGTCACGAAGTGACGATGACCTACATCGAGCGCGCACGCAGCCTGAGCAATGACACCACGGCTGGCGGCGGCTTCATCGGCGGCAATTTCGGCGGCAACCTCGGGGGTCGCGTGTCGGATGTACCCATCATCCAGACTGCGATCGAGATCGAAGGCCCGTTCGCGCCGCACGGTCTGTCGATGAGCGACAGCCGCGCCAAGATCTTCGTATGCCAGCCCAAGGCAGAGGCCGAAGAGCGGCCCTGCGCTGAGAAGATCGCACGCCACCTGGGCACGGAAGCCTATCGCCGGCCGGTAAGCGACGGTGACATCAGCACGCTGATGAAGTTCTACGACATCGGACGCAAGGAAGCCGGCGGCTTCGATGCCGGCGTGACTGAGCTGGTCACGGCGGTTCTCTCCAGCCCCGACTTCCTGTATCGCGCCATCGCGACCACACCGCAGAGCGATGAACCCCGCCTGCTCACCGATCTCGAGCTGGCCTCGCGACTGTCCTTCTTCATGTGGGGCACCGGGCCCGACGATCAGCTGCTGAATGTGGCGGGCAGCAAGAAGCTGTCCGATCCGGCGGTGATGAAGGCCCAGGTCGAGCGCATGCTGAAGGATCCGCGTGCCAACACCCTGGTGGAGAATTTCGCGCTGGGCTGGCTGAATCTCGATGAACTGGACAAGGTCGAACCCACCGACGGCGGCTTCAACGCCGCGATGCGCGCGAATTTCGAAACCGAGATCCGGCTGTTCCTGAGCAGTGTGCTGCTGGAGAACCGCAGCGTCATGGACTTGCTCACCGCGGACTGGACCTTCGTCAACGAGGCGCTGGCCCGGCAGTACGCCATCCCCGACATTCACGGCCCACAGTTCCGCCGCGTGAAGCTCACCAACGAGAACCGTTTCGGCGTGCTCGGCAAGGGCGCCTTCCTGCTGCGCACTTCCTATGCCGACCGCACCTCGCCGGTGCTGCGTGGCGCCTGGATCCTCGACAAGATCATGGGCACACCGCCCACGCCGCCGCCGCCCAATGTGTCCACGGACCTGGCCATCAAGGACGGCGCCAAGCCGACGACGGTACGCGCGCGGCTGGAAGAGCATCGTCGCAATCCCAACTGCCAGGCCTGTCACGGCCTCATTGACCCACCCGGCATCGCGCTGGAGAACTTCGACAACACCGGTCGGTGGCGCACCATCGATGCGGCGGCGAAGGCGCCCATCGAAACGCAGACCACGCTATCCAGCGGCATGGTGCTCAACGGTCCGGTGGAACTGCGCAAGTACCTCATAAGCCGCCCGGATCAGTTCCCTACCACGGTGACGCGGCGACTGATGATGTATGCCCTGAATCGTGAAGTGGAATACTTCGACATGCCGCAGGTCCGGCAGATCGTCAAAGACAATGCCGCCAATGGCTATCGATTCACCGATCTGGTGCTCGGCGTGGTGAACAGCGAAGCCTTCCGGCGGCAGGGCCCCGAAGAGCATAAACAGGCGACACCGGCCAAGCCCACTGTGGCCTCCACGGCCGGCGGCGCAGCCGCGGCACAGCATCCTTGAGCGGAGAGAAGCAATGGCGAATTTCCTGACAAAAAAGCATCTTTCCCGCCGCACCTTCCTGAGAGGAAGTGGCGTGGCACTGGGATTGCCGTTTCTCGACGCGATGGTGCCGGCCGGCACCGCACTGGCGCAGACCGCTGCAGCACCAAAGACCCGCGCGGGTTTTTTCTATCTGCCGCATGGCGCCATCATGAACAACACGGTGTATGGCAAGGAGGTCGACACCTGGTCCTCCACCGGCAAGGGAGCCGACTACAAGCTGGGCGCCACGGTCTCATCGCTGGAGCCGTACAAGAAGTACGTGACCACCTTCGACAACATCGAGAACAGCACGGCGCTGGGTTCGGTGCATACGCTCAACCCTGCAACGTGGCTTTCATGCGTGCGTCCGGATACTTCAGCCAAGGGCGCGAGTCTTGCCACCACGCTGGATCAGATCATTGCGCAGAAGCTCGGCCAGAAGACGGCTCTGCCCTCCCTGGAGCTCGCTGCCGAAACCACGGTGCAGATTGCCGCGGGCAATGGCGGCTTCTATTCAGTCACCACTTCCTATGCAGCACCCAACAAGCCGCTGCCGATGGAATACAACCCACGCAAGGTGTTCATCCAGCTGATGGGCGAAGGCGATACCGCTGCGGAGCGCGACGCACTGCTGCGCAAGAACGCCAGCGTGCTGGACATGATCAATGACCGTGCGAAGTCACTGAGCAACGAGCTGGGAGCCGGCGATCAGCGCTCACTGTCCGACTATCTCGATACCGTGCGCGAGCTGGAGCGTCGCGTGAGCATGGCGGGCGCACGCGACATGACCGGCGTCAGCGTGCCCGATGCGCCGGTGGGCGAGCTCGAAGACTTCGACAAGCAGCTGGCGATGATGTTCGACCTGATCGCGCTGGCCTACCAGGCGGATCTGACGCGCGTGGCCACTTTCGTGATGGCTGCAGAAGGCACCGACCGACCCTACCCGAACCTGAAGGTCGCGGGCGGCTTCCATCCCACCAGCCATCACGCCAATCAGCGCGAGCGCATCGCCGAACTGCAGCGCATCCAGAAATATCACGTGGACCGTTTCTCGGGTTTCCTGAAGAAGCTGGCCGCATCGAAGGAAGGCGAAGGCAGCATCCTCGATCATTCGCTGTTCCTGTATGGCTCGAACATGGGCAACAGCAACCAGCACGACAATTACCCGCTGCCGGAGGTGCTGATCGGCGGTGCCAACGGCAAGCATGTGGGCGGCAAGAATCTCGTGCTGCCCGAGCGCACGCCGCTGGCCAATCTGCACCTGACGATCCTCGACAAGCTGGGCATCCAGCAGCCGAGTTTCGGCAACAGCACAGGCCTGCTGTCCGAGGTTTGATGACATGAGTGACCGTAGAAACTTTCTGAAAGCAGGGCTGGCGGGAATTGCCGCCGTCCCGGTGCTGAGCAGTCTTGCCGGCTGCCAGACTGCGCCGGTGAAGCAGGCCAGTACTTCCGGCAGCCAGTCGGCACGCGCCGGCGCAATGTCGACTGCCAAGGTCACTGAACGCGTCCGCATCATCTCTGGCGTGCCCGGCAATGTCATCGTGCTCAATTCCGGAGATGGCCTGCTCCTGGTTGATACGGGCTCGCCGCAGCAGGCACCTGCCGTCCTGAAGAGCGTAGGCGGCAAGGTGCGCACGCTGTTCAACACGCACTATCACGCGGACCAGACCGGCGGAAACGCGCTGTTTGCCAAGGCTGGTGCGGAAATCCACGCGCATACGATTACCAAGCAGTGGCTGGCTGCCGATTACTACGTGCCTGCGGACGACCGCTGGGTGAAAGCGCCTCCCAAGGAAGCCGTGCCCACCAAGACCTTCCGCGGTCGCGGCGAGATGAAGGCCGGCACGGAGTCCATCGAGTTCGGCTACCTGCTCGAGGCGCACACGCGCGGCGATGCCTATGTGTATTTCCGCGATTCCAACGTGCTGGTGGCGGGCGATGTCGTTTCACCGCTGCGCGATCCAGTACTCGACTGGTACGCGGGTGGCTGGCTGGGCGGTCGCGCCGATGCACTGGATGATCTGCTGGGCATCGGCAACGACCAGACGCTGGTGGTGCCGGCCTATGGCAAGGTGATGACCCGCGCCGAGCTGCAGGCCGAGCGCGACTTCATCGCGAAGCTTTACGACACCACGTCCAACCTCTATCACCATGGCAACAGTGCCAAGGACATGATGGATAAGGGCGTGATGAATGGCCTGGCACGGCAGTTCCAGGATCCGGCCAAATTCCTCTACGACGTGGTCAAGGGTCTGCAGGCTCACTACACGAATTTCGGGGGCAACGTTGTTTAAGTCATCCATCCCTGCCCGGGGAATCCGGGCCATCGCCGTGGCGGGTCTGCTGTGCTTCGGCGCAGTTGCCGTGGCCGAGATGCCGAAACAGACGCTGGGTGACCTGGTGCGGGCCGGCAAACGCGATTCCGTGCTCGCGGCGATCACATCCCCCGACGTCAACGTCAACGAGAAGGCGCCCGACGGTTCCACCGCGTTGATGTGGGCCGCGTTCAATGCCGATCGCGATCTGGTGCGTGCACTGCTGAAGGCCGGCGCCAAGGCGGATGTGACCAGCAGCTACGGTGCAACGGCGCTGTCCGAGGCCATCAAGCTCGATGACATCGAGATGGTGCGCACCCTGCTCGACGCCGGCGCCAATGTGAACTCACCCAACCTGGACAACCAGACCGCGCTGATGCTGGGCATCAGCGGCGGTTCGCTGCCCATCGCGAAGCTGCTGATCGAACGCGGCGCGGATGTGAACGCGGTGGAAACCTTCCGCGGCCAGAACGCGCTGATGTGGGCCGCGGGAACGAACCAGCCCGACACCGTCGATCTGCTGCTGGCGCATGGCGCCAAGAACGTGAACCTGCGTGCGAAGTTCGACGACTGGCCACGCCAGCAGACCTCCGAGCCACGGGCGCAGTATCAGTCGCGGCAGACCGGCGGCCTCACGGCTCTGCTCTATGCCACCCGCTCGGGCTGCCTGCGCTGCGCGCAGTCACTGGTGAAGGCGGGCGCCGACGTCAACAAGCCCAATCCCGATGGCATCACCCCGCTGCTCAATGCGCTCGACAACAAGCGCTTTGATCTGGCGATGTTCCTGCTCGACAAGGGCGCGAACCCCAATGTCTGGGACATGAACGGCCGCACTCCGGTCTACATGGCCATCGACATGAACTCCTTCCGCGGTGGTGGCGGATTCGGCGGCGGTGGCCGCAATGGCTTTCCCGCGCCTGAGGGCGATGCGGAAAACCAGGCCGCTGCCAGCAAGACCACGGCGCTGGACGTGGCGCGCCGGTTGATCGACATGGGCGTGGACGTGAACCACCAGCTCACGCGCAAGCGTCCGTATGGCGCCGGCCGCGGGCGCTTCCAGGATTACGACATGCGCGGCGGTGCCGGCCCATTGTTCGTCGCGGCATTGAGCAATGACTACGATGCCATGCAGCTGCTGCTGGCACATGGCGCAGAGGTCGACCTGGACAATGTGCTGCAGATGACGCCGCTGATGATCGTGGCTGGCATGCGCGGCACGGGCCGCGCCGCTGGCGGCGGCGGCGCGGGGCCGGGCGGCGGTGATCCGCAGGCGCGCACGATCAAGAGCATCGATCTGCTGCTCGATGCAGGCGCAGACATCAATGCGCGCGTCACCAACAGCCGCACGCACACGGCCAAGATCATGGCCTACGTGCAGGGCCGCGATCAGGAGGGACGCACTGCGTTGTTCGCCGCAGCGGAAGCCGGATCGGACAAGGTGGTGAAGCACCTGCTGGAACGCGGAGCAGATCCGACGCTGCGTGACGCCGCGGGCAAGACGGCGCTGGATGCCGCGCGCGCACCACCTGCCGCAGGCCCTGGTAATGGCGCCGCAGGCGGCGATGGTGGCGAGCGCGCTGCCGCCGCCCGCAAGGCCGCCAAGGATGCAACGATTGCCATGCTCGAGGCTGTAACGCCGAAGACGGCGCCGGGCCAGAACGCCGCATCTCCGGCCGCAGCGGCGAAGTAATTCGTCAAGGCCGCTGTAGGAAGCGGCCTACCACCTGATGATGACCAGGATGCTATCGGCCGCTTTTGCGGCCGTTTAGCTTTATCGGTATGGGAATACTAAGAATATTGGGCGCTGCCCTCATCGTGCTGTGGCTGGTGCTATGGCTGGCTGTGAAGATCACCTTTGGTGCCATTCACCTGCTGGTTGTGCTCGGCGTAGTCATGCTGGTGATGGGCTTCCTGAAATCCTCGACGCGTTGAACGCGCGAGGCGTCAGCCTCACGCGTTCAATTTACGGTGTGGATCAGGGAGAGCGATTGGCTGCTGGTGCGTCCGGCGGCTCCTGATAGCCATTCCGGTTCAATGCCACTTCGGGTCGTAGCCCACAGGGCACGCAGTCCGGCTGGTGAAACTCGGGTACGCGTCCGCTCACCGGGTTGGTGTAGGTGAACCACATGGGCAGGATGGACGGCCACTGCAGCTGATCCCCGGTGCCGCCCCAGAAATGCTGCTCGCGGCGCACCAGTTGCTTGATGGGAACATCAACATCCGCATTCGCCGCAAATGTGCGCGGAGTCGCCGGATCCTTCGATCTGGCCCACACACCATCCTTCCACGCCACGGGCACGATATAGGGCTCGTCGAGCGTGAGCTCCCAGATCTTCCATGCGCCGTTCTCCAGCACGTAGCGGTCGTGATACATGCCGCCCCAGAACTGCGCGGCCAGGAAATCCCCTTCCTTGCCGACCGTCTTGCCGGTGCGCGGCTGGAACAGCTTGAAGCGACCCGTGGCAGAACGTCCATCGTCAGAGACCAGCACCATGGGCTGCAGCAGCCAGTGATAGGAAATGCCAGCCTGCTTGTCCGGACCCTTGCCGCGCACGCGGGCCGCAATCAGCCGCTCGCGGCCTATGTGGTAACCGGCGAATGGCGTCTCTTTGAATCCCTTGATGGCCATCGTATTGGCCCAACCGGCGGCATTCGAATCGTCCACGTAGTAGCCGTAGGCCGCCGAGATATTCGCGATGCCGTCATAAGCCGCCGAGCGCGCCAGTCTGCGCCGCGCCTCATCCAGCGCAACTGGCGCGTGTTTGCCGGCGGCGATGGCGCCGGTGAGCAATTTAGCCGCCACCAACTTCGCGTTACCGGCCGGCTTCAAGGCCTTGCCCGTAACAGGATGTACCCCGAGGAACGCCGGCATGGTGAGCCCGGCGGCAGCCACATCGGCAGCCACATCGGCAGCCGGCAGCGATGCATCAGGTGCATGGGCTCCGGCGGGGGCGGCTTCGACGATGCGGTTCCTGCCCCAGCCCTGGAAGATGTCGGTCTTCATGAGCACGAAGCGCCGCAGCTCGCGAATCTTCCACACACCGTCTTCCTTGACGAAGCGATTGCGGAACACGGCCACTTCCCACCAGCCCTTTTCCTGGTCGGCCTCGCCGAGCATGCCCAGCTCCAGTCCGCGTGCGAACGCCTCGTTGCCGCCCGCTGCGATGGTGACCGTTACATCATGCTGCAGTCGATCGTTGAGCTGGCCATGCGAGAGCCCGGCCTTGCCGATGCTGTCCAGCCACTTGCGCACACCGGCAGCACCGTGCCAGACGCCCTGCCCACCGACCTCGACCACGCCATCCTTCGCAAACAGGTCGACTACGTCATCCCACATCCTGCGATCGGCGTAGTAACCATAGGCCGACTGCAGATTCCGCACCCTGTCGATGTCGTTGAGCGTGTCCACGCGCTTCTGCAACTGCGCCAGAGAAGCCCTGGTAACGGGTGCCGCGCCGACGGCGGGTGGAATCGGAATGCCCGCGGTCGTGGGGTCGTAGTGATACGGCGCAACCGGAATATCGCCGCCGCCCCAGTTGATCCAGCCGTCTTCGTACGGACCGTCGTACTGGGGGTAGTAATTGACCCTGGCGATCTTCCACACGCCACGCTCGCGTGCGTACTCGTTCACATACACGCCGCCCTCGATGCGTGCAGTGCTTCCATGGCCGTGGAAGATGATGGTCTGCCAGCGCGCCTTGGCGCTGTTGCCATCCGCCGCGAGATTCACCACTGGCGCATCGATGAACATCGAAGACAGGCCATCGGCCTTCAGCCCCTCATAGCCACCGCCGTAGCGACTCCTCAGGAACGCGGCAATCGCGACTGGACCTTTGGCAGTCTCCGCCGGCTTGATCAGACCGTCGAAAACGAAGCTGCCCTCCGGCGAGAACAGCGCGCCCACCTCATTCCACAGACCGAACTGCGCGTACTGCGCGTAATTCGACTGTAGATCCTTGACCGCACGGACACTTTCGGTGCGGTCGACATCGCGTGCAAAGCTGTCGAGCGCGGAATCGGCAAGAACCGGGCGGGCGAGAAGCAGCACCAGCGCTGCGCAGACCAGGGCGAGCGGACGCGTCATGGAAACCCCCGTGAGACTTGATGCCGAAGGTACTGCCCGACGCTGACCTGCCGCAATCACGGAAAGGCAGTGGGTGTGTCTGGCCGCGGCACCCCACAACCGGCAACACGGCTGTCAGGGTTTGCGGTAGTGGAAAGGAGGCGTGAAGCGCGAAGGAAGCAGCTGACCCTCGGTCTGGGATGCGGCGGCCCATCCACCTTGGTAGAGAACCTGCCATGTCCGGTACAGGTGCAGACGGCTGAATTTCCAGATGCCGTCTTCTTTCTGAAATTCGTTTTCGTAGATGCCACTGCCCAGCTGCGGCCTGCCCTGCGCATCGCGCGACAGCTGCAGCAGGCGGCTGCGGATTTTCGCTGCGCGTCCATCAGCGCTGACATGGATGACGGGCTGCAGCTGCAGCTGGCTGTTGAGCGCGCCTTTCACCGGTCCTTCTGGTCCGGCGCCCTTCAGGAAATCGAGAATGCGCTCCTGGCCCGCATACTGGCGATCATCGATCTGCAGTACGCCGCGTGCAGTGAACAACTGCGCCATCTCGGACCACAGTGACTTTTCCGCGTAGTAGCCATAGGCATTCTGCAGGTTTTCGATTTCGTGATAGTCCATCGCGCGACGAACCTGACGCTCGGCGATGGCGATCCGGCTGCCGGAAACGCGCGCTGGCGATGGCGCAGCCGGCACCGAGGACTGTGCTGAGGCATCGGCAAAATGCAGTGGCGGCGTGTAGACCTTGGGATAGGCCTCATACACTACGCTGGGCGGACGGTCAGGTGGCAGCTCGGCGCTTGGCGCGGGCGCAGGCAACGCACTCTTTCCCCAACCCCGATCGTAGTCGGTAAGCAGGATGCTGTAGTGGTGTGCGGCCTTGATCATCCACATGCCGCCGCGGCGCACATAATCGTTCTGCTGCACGTTCTGGATGAGCTGTGCGGACTGCCCGCCACCGCCGACGAAGGCGAGCTCGAAGATACGTCCAGTGGCGCTGAGACCATCTGCCGATATCTCGACAATGGGTTCGAATTCCAGGTGGTCATTGAGCTGGCCCGCGCGCAGCCCGGGGGGACCGGTGAGCTGCATCGACTGGAAAACGCGTTCGCGCCCCACGTAGACACCACCCTGCCCCACTTCACGCGAACCATCGGGCGCAAACAGATCCGCCAGCTGCCTCCACAACCCACGATCCAGGTAGTACCCGTAGGCGTGCTGCAGGTTCATCACTGCTTGCTCGTCTTCCAGGCGCCGCGCACGACGCAGCAGATCCGCGGCGCGTGCATCGGCGGCGAGATCCAGAGCGTTGATGGCCGCCGAAACCTGCGTCGGTGGGCGCATGCCGCCGCGGTTGGGATAGGGGAATGGCACCACGCACACCGAGACATCCGACTCGCAAGGGTCGATCCACGGACGATCGGCCGGATGCGCGAGATTGAAACGTATCGGTGAAGTGTCGGCGGCGCCCGGCGGTCGCGGCTTGGGCAGAACCCATCCCTGCTCATAGCTGCCGCCGGAGCCCGCGTAGGCGGTGAGCAATTTGATTTTCCACTGGCCGTTCTGCTTCACATAGTCGAAGCGATACAGTGAATCCGCCCAGGTGGCAGAACCGCCGAAGCGGCCCAGCATGCCCAGCACTCGCCAGCGGCCGGTAGCCGTAAGGCCATCGGGCGCCAGATCGATAACGGGCTGTAGAATAGTGTGGTTGTAGATGCGTCCTTCGGACAGTCCCGGCTTACCCTGTCCCAGGTTCTGGACAAACATGGCGCGGATGCTGGCATTGCCGTCGAAACCGCCACTGGGGTAGTTCGCGATCGCATCGGCAGCGAACAGGTCTGCAAGTTCGTCCCAGAGGCCACGATCGGCGTAGTAGCCATAGGCTCGTTGCAGTTTCTTGATTGCACGAAGGTCTTCGGCGCGGGTGACCTCGATTTCAAGGTGATCCAGCCTGGCCTGCATCTGCAACGCAGTGGTCGCGGCGAGGACGGGCTGTGCAAACAGCAGACAGGTCGCCAATGTCCAATGGACAAGACGGCGCACGGGAAAAGCGGGATTGGCGACCATATGGTTGCCGGAGGCTACGACCCGAAGCACTACCTCTGCAAGCCGCAGCTTGACTGTGCAATCCGCGACAACGAGCGCCAAGTCGTCGATATTCGCTATGCTTCCGCCGAATGCAAAATCGACTTCCGCGGCGCGTTGAAGCGCTGACAATAGCTGGCATAGCCTTGGGGCTGTGCCTTTCGAGTGCAGCGGCGGCGCAGGGCGTCACTGCCTATCTGCCCATCGACCTCTCCCCGTTCCAGAGTCGGCAGCTGGAAATGCTGTTTGTGCTGGCCGATCAGCCACTGTTGCGCCGGCCAGTGCCTGTTGCATTGGTCGAAGATGCGATGACTCGTGGCTGCCCGCGCGACCCGGGACTTTGCGCAAGCATGCAACGCTGGTTGCAGCGCTACCAGCAGTCTGCAACCGTCACTGAAATCGCAGCGGAGACGGCACTTTCGGACCACACCAGCGTGGTGCTGCCAAATCGGCGGGGCGAACGCACCGACGATCATTGGCAGCTGTCGGCCGCTGCACAATGGCAGCCCTCGCCGTATCTGCTGCTTGGTGTCGGCGCAATTGCTCGAGAGGGTGAAACGCTACTCACCGGAACGGCACTCAGCGTGGGCAATGCCTACGCGCAGCTGGACGTGGGCTTTCGCGATCGCTGGCTATCACCGCTGGAGAACAGTTCGTTCCTGATCGGCACACAGGCGGCCACCATGCCGTCGGTCAGCATTTCCAACTCCAGGCCGATCAGCCGTATGAGGCTTTCCTACGAAGTCAATCTATCCCGCATGTCTGAATCGGACCGCATCGTCGACAACGGTGCCTACACCAGCGGACATCCACTACTGGCCGGCATGCATGTGGGCATCGAGCCTGCGCGCGGCTGGGCTTTAGGATTCACGCGCCAGATGCAGTTCGGCGGCGGTACCCGCGACGCGAGCCTGAGCAGCCTTTTCAAAGCCTTCTTCCGTCCCAATCACTACGACAACT
>DATNCK010000011.1:0-9272 GCA_035571575.1 Steroidobacteraceae bacterium
CGGAGTTGAACATGGAAGTCAGCTCGGCGGTGCGAACCAGCGACAGCCTGAATCCCAGGCCGGTCATGCGGCCGGCCGTCCCGCGCGGGGCTACCATGAGACGCGCAACCGCGCACTGGACGGCGGCCAAGGCGCTGCGGATCGGCCCCTCGCAGCCCGGTCTCATCGCCATCCTGCGCATGCTCACGGATCCTCTCGCCGCGACGGGCATGCTGGTGGTATCCGCCCTGTGTGTGGGGGCTCATCTGACGGCTCCACATGTCTTCCTGGCCTCATTGACGGCCGCCATGACACTGGCGTTCCGTTCACCGGCTGATCCAGGATATTCAGGAAGCTCTGTCGTTCTGCGCTGGTTCCTGATCGCCAGCCTGCTGCTGATTATTGGCTGGACCACGGGCACGCTGGGTCTTTTCGATGGTGGTTTTGCGCTGATCTGGCTGCTGTCGGTCCCACTGGTGCAGCATGCCGCGCACCGTTACATCGTGCCCTTCCTGTCACAGGTGTTCACCTCTGCACCGGTTCGACGGACCGCCGTGGTAGCCGGCGCCAACGACACGGGTTGTCTGCTGGCCCGCAACATCTCCAGCGATCCGTTGCTGGCGATGAACTTCGCCGGCTACTTCGACGATCGCGACTGTGATCGCCTGAGTGGCGTGGAAGGGCATGAACTGCGTGGGTCGTTGAGTGAGGTGGCGGACTACGTCCGGAGACATCACATCGATGTCGTGTACTGCGCCTTGCCCTGCTCGCATCCGCGCATCCGCCGGCTGCTGGAGAGCCTGCACGACACCACCGCCTCCGTGTATTTCGCGCCCGACGTGCTCTCGCTCGATCTCATCCAGGCGCGCATGGACAGCGTTGCCGGCTTGCCGGTGATCGCCCTGTGCGAATCACCGTTCTGTGGAATGAACGGCCTGCTCAAGCGCGCCAGCGACATAATGATCGCGCTGGCGGCGATGACGGTCGTCGCGCCAGTAGGGTTGTGCATCGCAATCGGGATCAAGCTGACCTCTCCCGGCCCGGTGCTTTTCAAGCAGCGCCGCTATGGGCTGGATGGTCGGGAGATCATCGTCTACAAGTTCCGCAGCATGACCGTTCTCGAAGATGGCGCCGTCGTCAGGCAGGCCACACGGGATGATCCGCGCACCACGCGCTTCGGTGCATTTCTGCGCAGCACCTCGCTGGACGAACTGCCGCAATTCCTCAATGTGCTGCAGGGGCGCATGAGTGTCATCGGGCCGCGCCCGCATGCGGTGGCGCACAACGAGCTGTACCGCAAGCTCATTCCGGGCTACATGATGCGCCACAAGGTGAGGCCCGGCATCACGGGCCTGGCGCAGATCCGTGGTCTGCGCGGTGAGGCTGACACCGAGTCGATGCGGGCCCGCATCGAGTGCGATCTGGAATACCTGCGCGACTGGTCCGTTCTGCTCGACCTGCGCATCGCGCTGCGCACGATATTCATAGTACTGGGGAGGAACAATGCATACTGAGATCCGCGGTAATGGCGGCTCGCAGAAACAGCGAGCGCCAAAAGTAGTCGCCCTTCACCCCGAGTTGCGTTTGATCGAGTCCGCGGCTGTGCCGGCAGCCGATGATCCCGTCCTACAGGAAACACCGCCAGCGGATGCGGACAGCGCCGCACGGCTGGACGCTTCCGATCTCGAGGCTTTGCTGCTGAATCTCGATGCAGCGCTGCGCGTTCACCAGCGTGCTCACCTGTTCTCGTGGACACAGGGGTTGCTGCTGAAGCTGCTCCGCCACCGCGTGCTGATATGCGCGCTGCGCAAGGGGAATTCCTCGGCCTTCGTAGTCGACAGCTTTTCGACCATGGTTGCGGACACAAAGCTGTTCGGCGATCTGCTGATGCGCGACGCCTCGCTGGCATCGTTTCTCACCGAAACATGGAAGCGACATCGCTTCATGCCGTACATCTGCAAGCTCGACGATCTCAATGCGTTTGCAGGTGGATCCTTCGTGCGCGAACTCAAGCGCGCCGGCGCAGGTGAACTGCTGGTGCACGGCAGTCACGACGCCGAAGGGGAGGTACAGAGCCTCTTCGTGTTCGCCTGCCAGACGGGAGCGAACACGGCGCGCGAAACCTATCTCATGCAGCTCATCGCTCCCTGCCTGCATGCGGCCTGGGTCCGCACGCAGACGCGCTCGGCCCCCGATGCCGTGCGCGGCACCTCTGTGGACAGCTGTGTGCTCACGGAAAGGGAGCGCGGCGTGCTGCGCTGGGTGTATCTCGGCAAAAGCAATGGGGAGATCGGGGCCATCCTGAACATCAGCTCGCTGACGGTAAAAAATCATGTACAAAAAATTCTGCGCAAGCTCAATGTGGTCAATCGCGCCCAGGCTGTGGGCAGGGCGCTGGACGCGCGCATCATCCGGCCATAAGGGCAGGGCAGGCTGCGGCTCTGCGGTGGCTGCCGCAGTGGCGTCGCTGCTCGGGGCCATGACGGCATCGGCGGCGAATCCGCCGCCCGGCGACGTGTTCGGCTGGTTCGCATCGGCAGGCCTCACCGCTGACGACAATGTATTTCGTGTCGCCGACGGCGCGCCTTTGCCGACCCTGAACGGCACCTCCCGCTCCGATATGTCGCTGATTTCATCGGCGGGAATCCACTTCGACCTTCCCGTGAGCGCACAGCGCGTGGTGGGTCAGTTCACCTTCGGTGACCACCGCTACAATCGCTTCGACGAGCTGAATCACGAGAGCTATTCCGGCCGGCTGGGATTTCTCTGGCAGGCGGGCTCGCAGCTCGATGGGCAAGTCGTCGCCCGGCAGGAATACATGCTGACCTCGCTGGCCAATGTCCAGGCCGGTGCGCAGAGCAGCTCGCCGAATTTTCTGCGCACGCGGGAGGCGCTGGCCGAAGCCGGCTACGGATTGGCATCCAGCTGGCAGATCCGTGGCGCTGTGAGTCGCCTGGAACATCACAACAGCTCGCAGCAGTTCCTCATCAGTGACAGTCGCCGCGATGCCGGAGAGTTGACGCTGGCCTATGTCACCGATTCCGAGAACCGCCTCGGCGTCACCGCCCGCGTGGAAGAGGGCAAGCTTGACAATCCACAGAGCGTCGCCGGCATTGCGGTCAGCAATTCCTATCAGCAGCATCGAGCCTTCGCGCTGATGGACTGGTCGCTGACAGAGCAGTCCCAGCTGAGGCTGCGTGGCGGACGAGTGGAGCGCGAATACAAGGAATTTTCACAGCGCGACTATTCCACGTGGAACTATGACGCAAGCTACGAGTGGCGGCCGCGTGACAACGCCACGCTGACAGCCATCGTGCGGCGCGATATCAGCGACTCGGAACAGGTGGATGTCGGGCTCGTGGTGATGCGCACCATTCTTCTGCAGCCGGCCCTGCAGTTGAGTCAGAAAATCCGGCTGGCGCTGAATCTCGAGGATGGCCATCGGGCCTATCGCGGCAATGTGATCGATGCAGCCGGCACGGTGGCGCCCGTCCTGCGCGAGCATATACGCGTCGTGGAGGCAGCGCTGTTCGCGCAGGTGACGCCCAGGGTCCGGCTGGCGCTGAACGCGCGACGCGAACAACGTGACTCGGATCGGGTGCTGTCTGACTATGTGGCGAAGATCGCCACCTTTGAAATCAGGGTGGGCCTCTGAAATGAGCAATACGCAGGAATCCGTGATTTCGCCGCTGATCGAGCACGACGAAGGTGGATTGTTGCGTGGTGCGATCAGGCGCGCGCGCACGGCGTCGCGGCTGCGGCGCTCGGCGCTGTTCCGGTCGCTGTTCGAGCTGGGGCCGCAGACCCGAATCCTGGACTTGGGTGGATCCAACGGCGCGCATGTTCATTCGCTGCTGGCCGGCACTCCGGTCAGACCGGAGAACGTCCATGTAGCAGATGTGGACCATCAGGCAGTGCGCACGGCGGCCAGCCGTTACGGCTTCATGCCGGTGGCGCTCGGTGCCGAAGCGGACCTGCCCTTTGGCGATGCCTATTTCGACATCGTGCTGTGCTCCTCAGTTCTGGAACACGTCACCATTCCTCAAGACGAGATCTGGCGCGAGCGCTCGACGGTGCGTTTCCGGCAGCGTGCGCAGCAGCGTCAGCAGCGCTTTGCGCGCGAGATAGAGCGCGTGACTCGCGGTTACTTCGTGCAGGTGCCCAATCGCTGGTTCCCGATCGAGACACACACCTGGCTGCCTTTCGTGGGCTATATGCCCCGATCCTGGCAGCTGCGCGTGATCGGCGTGTCGAACCGCCTCTGGATCAAGAAGACGGCGCCAAACTTCTATCTGCCCACGGCTGCCGACATGACGGGTTATTTCCCGGCAGCAGCGCTGATACGCGAGAAGGTCGGCGGGATGACCAAGTCACTCATCATGGTCAAGGGAACGAAAGACACCGGGAGATCCTTCTCCCGGTAGCCCCTCCCTGCTCAGTGCGCGGCGTACGGCGGGTTGCTGCCGGCGGCCGGAAAGCCATCCCAGATTTCCAGGTCGTCGAACCACTGGTAGGCAGGCATGCGCTGACCGCTGTACAGCATCGGCGCCATGATGCGATTGATGGGCAGGTTGCTGGCGCCCATGTTGGGGCCACGATAGTCGGCGATGGTCTTGCCGTTGGCGCCCATCCACACCCGGCCGTCGCTGCCCGAGCTGCGATGCCAGTAGATTTCCAACTTGAACCATTGGCCCACCGGCACCGGAATATCGTGGTTGTCGATCTTCCAGTAGGTCACCGGTGCCGCGCCACTGCCTGCATTGTTGTCACCCAGGATGCACCAGTAGGGCGCTCCGCCACCGTAGGTGTTGACGTAGGCTTCGATGCGGTAGTCGCCGTTGTTTTGCGCTGAGCCAGTGGCAGTCCTGGTGCCCGTCTTCAGGGCAAAGATGCCGCGCCAGGTGCCACCGCGGTCGATGCCGGCGCCGGCAGGAAGATTGGTCATCTTCTCCACCATGTCGGGTTGCAGTTTCAGCCAGTAGCTGACGTACAGATCGTTGATGGTGTCTTTCGGCTGGAACATGAATTCGTTCTGCAGCCCCTGGGTGCCCATCGGTTCAGTTCCGTTGAGGTTCTTGGAGATCTGCTGCCGCGCTGCGCGGGTGGTGGCGCCGGTGTGCCCCGCCACCGTTTCGATGCTGCTGAATACGTAGTCCGCGAGGTTCGCGGTTGCGGGATTGATGGGATCGGAATCCAGCAGGAACATGTTGCTGCCGCCGCCGAGTGTGCTGGGCAAGCTGAAGCCTGTGACGCTGTCCAGGCCCGTGATCTTCTGCCAGCAGCCAATGCTCCAGCAGTCCGTAGTGACCACCGGCAGCAGCGAAATAGCGCCCTCGAGACCGGTGCTGAACAGCAGCTTGGCGCTGCTGGTTGCCTGTGTGGTCGCGGCCGGCGCGAAGATCACCGAGTCCAGATTGAAGGGTCCCTGCTCGGAGACGATCTTCACCTGATGCCTGCCCGCCGTGAGCGCCACCGCCTGCATGGCCGTCCAGCGATAGGTGCTGATATCACCCGTGTTCGGCATTCCCAGAGTGCCGGTGACGTTCTGGCCATCGATCTCGACGTGGAAGGCAGCGTTGGCGAGCGTAGTGGATTCGTGCATCTGCGTGGTGAAATTACCGGCCGTTGCAACGTTCACCGAATAGGCCACCCACTCACCAGCCTGGAAATCGGTGACGGCGAAGCCGCCGCTGGCATTGGTGGATGCGACGATATCCACGGCCTCGTTGGGGCGATACGCACCGCCAGTGTTGCCGCTGCTCAGGTCGTGGAACGCCACGCCCTCACCACCACCGTCGAAATTTTCGGCCTCGAATGTGCTGGGAAGAGGTGCCGGAGTCCCGAGGTAAGGTGTTGCCACCGGCGCGGCAGCCGAGGCGGCGCTGATTCGGATGGCATCTAGATTGAAGTACTGCAGATCCACAACCACCTTCAGCACATGCTTGCCAGCGGTGAGGTTGATCTGCTTCAGGCCCCACCACTTGAAAATGCCATAGCTGCCGGTGTTGGGCGCCAGGACCTTGCCGGTGACGTTCTGTCCATCCACTTCCACGTGATATGCCGCGGTGCTGAAGACGCTGGCGGCGTTCAGGTCGATGTTGTAAGTGCCGGTGCTCGGGACATTGATGGTGTACGCCAGCCACTCACCGGTCATGAAATCGTTGACGTAGGCAGCGCCGGAAGCGCCCAGAATATCGACGGCCTCGCCGATCCGAAGCAGCTGGCCCCCGGAGATGAAGCTCGTCAGATCGTGGTAACCGACGCCTTCGCCGCCGGCATCGAAATTCTCGGCCTGAATCACCGCGGGGACAGTGGTGCCGGAGGATGCGGTCGCCGATGTCGCGGCTGCCATGCCCACGGTGGGTGCGGATTCGGTGAGGCCCTGCACCGCATCGGTCGGCACGGTCTCCGAGGATGTCGTGTTCGCATCCGTCGGTGCCGGCGCTGTCGAAGTTGGCGTTGAAGAGGGCGGCGCCGCTGCAGCCGCAGTACCGCCTTCGCCGCCACCGCAGCCAGCGATAATCAGGGTTGAGATGCCAATGGCGACAACACCAAGCGCTTTGAACTTCAAACTCTGCATCTGTTTCACCCATGCCCCCGGATCGAAGACAAAACGAAGCCACACCTCTTCCGGCCCACGAGAGCCCGCGGAGGACAAAGTGAAAGGACTGGCTTGATGAGCGCTGCCCATCCCTTGCAGCGCGCAAAAAGACTGACGACCCGGAACCGTGTGGCGTTCTTTGGCGCCTGCGTGCTCCTTGCCGGCAACCCCGCTATCTATGGATTCGCATCCGCAGACCGGAGGCTTTGCGTCCCTGCCTTTCGGCAGGTTTGCCTTTCTCTCAGGTCGATACTTTATGTAAGAGATCGCCTACAGACCAGTGTGCGGGAACCGCGACATCTCAGGTGCCGCGCCCGTAAATCGGGTTTTTGTAGGAATTTTCTCAGGTGAACACCTGAGTTTTTGGCATGGCGGCCACGTCGCGCCCAGAGATAATTTGCGAATCAGGGAATGCCTGAGCTCAGGAAGGACTCCATGGATGAAGTACATCTTGCGCGCGTGCCAACGCATTGCGCTGCCATCTGCAGCACCGAACTTTGCATTGATCGCCCCTCATGAGTTTCGTTGATCGATACGCGCAGGAATACCGCGAAGCATTGGGGCTGTACCTGACGGGCACCGCTGAATCCGCATTGCGTAGTGCCCAGGAAATCGGTCGGCGCGCGGTGGCTGCGGGGTGCGGCATCGTCGATGTCGTGTCACTGCATGAAAGAGCGGTGGCGAGCATCATGGAGCGACAGTCGCGCGAGAGCAGGGCCGGCAGTTTCCTGATCGAGAGCCTGTCGGCTTTCGAGATCAGTCACCGTTCTGTGGATGAGGCCAACACCGCGCTGCGGCGCCTGAACGAACAGCTGGAAGCCGAAGTCGGCCGCATCGCGCACGCGCTGCATGACCAGGCCGGCAGCATCCTGGCTACGGCCACGATCGAGCTCGACATGGCGGCCAGGGAAATGCACCCCGGCGCCCACCAGCGTCTGTCCGGAGTGCGGCGTCTTCTGGATGAAACCGGGGAGCAGCTGCGGCATCTGTCGCACGATCTGCGTCCCACCATCCTCGATGATCTCGGGCTGCGGCCTGCACTGGATTTCCTCGCGCAAGGTGTCGAGCGGCGCACCGGGATGCGCGTGAATGTGGACGGGCAGGCGCGCGAGCGCCTGCCTGTGGGCGCTGAGATCGCCATCTATCGGATCGCACATGAAGCCTTGAGCAATACCGTACGCCATGCCGGGGAGGGGCCGACGGTGGACATCATGGTGGAACAGCAGGGTCGGGAGATTCACTGCACCATCAAGGACGATGGCCTGGGCTTCGACGTGGATGCAGTGCTCGCCAAGGGCAGCAAGGGCAGGCTGGGCCTGCTCGGCATGCGCGAACGCGCCAATGCGGTGGGCGGCAGCTGCAACATTCGCTCCACGCCTGGCATCGGCACCTCGATTGAAGTGATTGTGCCGCTGACAACCAACGTTGCCATGGAGCAGTGAACGCGATGGTACGCATAGTGATCGTGGACGATCATCTGATTCTGCTGCAGGGGATAAAGAAGCTGCTTGAAGGTGAGCCGGGTTATCAGGTGGTAGGTGAGGCCTGCGATGGCCTGGAGGGTGTGGAGCTCATCAAGCGCCTGAAGCCGGACATCGCCATCGTCGATATTACGCTGCCGGGTCTCAACGGCCTCGATGTGGCGCGCACTGTCGCCACTTCGAGCCCGCGCACCAGAGTCATCCTGCTGACCATGCACAAGGAGAGTCCGTACGTCATCGAAGCGATGAACACGGGTGTGCATGGTTACGTGATCAAGACCGAAGCCAGCGCCGATCTGCTGCGCGCAATCCGCGATGTTTCTCGTGACCGCATGTACTTCAGTCCAGGCATTTCGCAGATTTTCGTCGAGGCCTACCGGCACAAGGAAACCCTGGACGCCGATCCACTCACAGCGCGGGAGCGCGAGGTGCTGCAGCTCATCGCCGAAGGCCAGAAGACCAAGCAGGTGGCGGTGCGTCTGGGCATCAGCCTGAAGACCGCCGAGTCGCATCGCATGCACCTGATGAAGAAGCTCGATATCCATGACACCGCTGGCCTGGTGCGCTATGCCGTACGCAGGGGGCTGATCCATCCCTAGCAGCCCCTTGCACCCGACAGGTGTCTGCCTGGCGCCGCTTCAGGTATTCACCTGATTGTCCACGATCCCTTGTGAAATCAAGTTAGTACACGTTCTGAAGGAGTTCGAATGCAGGCAGGAAGCAGGGATGCGGAGTCGAAGCGGATGTCGCTGGGCGCAGCGCGCTGGCGGCAGAGCATCGACACGCCGGATGTCAGCGGCTGCCCGGGGCCGCTGCGCGGATGCCTGCTGGCGCTGATGGATGCCACCCCCGGTCTGGTGATGCTTTCCAGCAGCGACGGTGGCCTGCTCTACATGAACGGCATGGGCCGCCAGGTTCTGGGCTATGACCGCTCTGCAAATCTGCCCGCGCGTCGCATGTTCGAGTTGTACACACCCAGATCGTGCAAGCTGTTGCGGGAGGAGGCTGTTCCCGCCTGCCTGGACGCCGGCGTCTGGCGCGGAGAGGCGACTCTGCTTGACCGCAACCGGCAGGAAATACCGGTATCCCAGGTACTGATGGCGCATCGTGTGCAGGAACAGGGCAACGACACCACCGTGCTGTCCAGCATCGCCTGGGACATCCGCGAACTGAAACAGGTCGAGCAGCAACTGCGCCATCAGGCCACCCAT
>DATNCK010000012.1:0-14571 GCA_035571575.1 Steroidobacteraceae bacterium
AACGGCATCTCGAGCATCGAGGGTGTGGAAGCCGCGCGCGCGCTGGGCATCGACGTGCTGATTACAGACCACCATCTTCCCGGTGCTCGGCTGCCGGCCGCGAATGTCACCGTGAATCCGAATCTGCCGGGCAGTGCCTTCGGCAGTCGGGCGCTGGCAGGAGTGGGAGTGGCTTTCTACGTGCTCGCCGCGCTGCAGAAGGCATTGCAGGCCGAAGGTCTCTGGCGCGAAGGCTTCCGTCCGGTGAGCCATTGGCTGGATCTGGTGGCGCTGGGAACGGTGGCGGATCTGGTGCCGCTGGATGCCAACAACCGCGTGCTGGTCGCACAGGGCATGCGCCGCATCAATGCCGGTCAGTGCGTGGCCGGCATTCGCGCACTGCTGCATCTGGCACAGCGCGATACCGGTGCACTCGTCGCTGCGGACCTGGGATTCGCCGTTGGCCCGCGCCTGAATGCGGCGGGGCGGCTCGATGACATGAGCATCGGCATCCGCTGCCTGCTCGGCGACGAAGCTGCCGAGGTGCAGGGGCTGGCTGCGCAACTCGACCAGCTCAACCGCCAGCGCCGTGAAATCGAAGGGCAGATGCAGGAGCAGGCGCTGGCCGCTGTGCGTGGCATCGGGCCCTTGCATGCCGACTCCCGTCGCGCCGGTCTGACGATGTACGAGTCGACCTGGCATCAGGGCGTGGTGGGGCTGGTGGCCAGTCGCGTGAAGGATTACACGGGACGACCCGTGATCGCTTTTGCACCGGCAGCGGACGGTCTGCTGCGCGGCTCCGGGCGCTCCATTGCCGGCGTGCATATCCGCGATGTGCTCGAGCATGTGTCGGTTCTGCACCCGAACCTGATTCATCGTTTCGGCGGCCATGCGATGGCCGCCGGCCTGACCATCGCCGCGGCGGATCTGGATTCCTTTGCCCGCGCCTTTGAGGCAGGCGTGTCCATGTGGCTGCGTGAGTGCGAACCGGACGACGCGGTGTGGACGGATGGAGAGCTCGACGAAGAGCAGATATCGCTGACCACCGCCGAGCAGCTGCGTGCCGCCGGCCCCTGGGGCCAGGCCTTCCCCGAACCGAGCTTTGACGGTCACTTCGACGTGGAGAGCACGCGCATCGTGGGCGAAAAGCATGTGAAATTCTGGCTGCGTCCGGTGGGAGCCAGTGCGCGCTTCGATGCCATTGCCTTCAATCTGCTGGACGGCGAGCGCTTCACCGCACCGCCTCAGGGGAGGCTGCACCTGGCCTACCGGTTGGACATCAATCACTGGCAGGGGCAGCGGCGGCTGCAGCTGCTGGTGGAGCATGTCTGCTAAAATGCACGACCTTCCCCCGTTTGTTTCCCATCCCCATGTCTATCGAAACCGGCCTCATCAAGAAGAACCTGCGCGATCTGTCCGAGCGCACCGCCTCGCTTCGGGGGTTTCTTTGACTACGACGCCAAGAAAGAGCGCCTGGAAGAGGTTATCGGCGATCTGGAACAGCAGGATGTCTGGAACAACCCCGAACGCGCACAGGAACTGGGACGCGAACGCGCGCGGTTGAGCGCCGATCTGGAACAACTCGACACCACCGGCGCCGCGCTGTCGAATGCCAGCGAGCTGCTGGAGCTGGCCGAAGCCGAGGACGATGTGGCTGCGGTCGCCGATATCGAGCGGGAAATTCCGCAGCTCGAAAACAAGGTGCGTGCCCTGGAATTCCGCCGCATGTTCCGCGGTGAAATGGATGCGCACAGTGCATACCTCGACATCCAGGCCGGTGCCGGCGGCACCGAGGCCCAGGACTGGGCGAACATGCTGATGCGCATGTATCTGCGCTGGGGCGACAAGCGCGGCTTCAAGACCGAGGTGATGGACGCGAACGGTGGCGAGATCGCGGGCATCAAGAGCTGCACCATCGCCTTTGAAGGCGACTATGCCTACGGCTGGCTGCGCACCGAGACGGGCGTGCACCGGCTGGTGCGCAAGAGCCCGTTCGACTCCGGCAATCGACGGCACACGTCATTTGCCTCGGTGTTCGTCTCGCCGCAGATCGACGATGACATCAACATCGAGCTGAACCCGGCCGACATCGAGATGGATGTGTATCGCTCCAGCGGCGCCGGTGGCCAGCATGTGAACAAGACCGAATCCGCAGTGCGCCTGCGGCACATGCCCTCGGGTATTGTCGTTGCCTGCCAGAGCGAGCGCAGCCAGCACAAGAACCGCTCCACGGCCATGAAGATGCTCAAGGCCAAGCTCTACGAGCTGGAAGTGAACAAGCGCAACGCCGCGGCCAAGGTGCTCGAGGATTCCAAGTCGGATGTGAGCTGGGGCAACCAGATCCGCTCCTATGTGCTGGATCAGTCCCGCATCAAGGACCTGCGCACCAATGTCGAAGTGGGCGCTACCGACAAGGTGCTCGACGGCGATCTGGATCAATTCATGGAAGCCAGCCTGAAGGCGGGACTGTAGATGAGCGAGAAAACCCCACCGCTGGCAGTCGAGCCGCCCGATGAGAACAAGCTGATCGCCGAGCGCCGAGCGAAGCTCACGGCCATCCGCGAGCAGGCGGGTCTCGCCAAGGCCAGTGCCTTCCCCAATGACTTCAGGCGCACGCACTACGCGGGTGAATTGCAGACTGCGCATGCCGCGTCCACGGCCGAGGAGCTCGAAGCGCAGGCTATTCCCGTGATTGTCGCTGGACGCATGTTGGCCAAGCGCGTGATGGGCAAGGCCAGCTTCGCCACCATTGCCGATCCCAGTGGCCGCATCCAGCTGTTCCTGCAGGGCGCGTCGCTGGCCGAGGTGTATGACCAGTTCAAGAGCTGGGACGTGGGCGATACGCTCGGTGCCTCGGGCACACTGTTTCGCACTCGCACGGGCGAGCTTTCAGTGAAAGTGAGCTCGCTGCGGCTGCTGGCCAAGTCGCTGCGGCCGCTGCCCGACAAGTGGCATGGTCTTACCGACGTGGATACCCGCTACCGCCAGCGCTACGTCGACCTGATCGTCAACGAAGCCTCGCGCGCCGTGTTCGAGGCGCGAACGCGCATCGTGCGGCGTCTGCGCAGTGAGCTGGACTCGCGCGGGTTTCTCGAGGTGGAAACGCCGATGATGCAGCCGATTCCAGGTGGCGCGGCGGCCAAGCCCTTTGTCACGCATCACAATGCGCTCGACATGCAGCTGTATCTGCGCATCGCGCCGGAGTTGTACCTGAAGCGCCTGGTCGTAGGTGGCTTCGAGAAGGTGTACGAGATCAACCGCAACTTCAGGAACGAGGGATTGTCGACGCGTCACAATCCCGAATTCACGATGATGGAGTTGTACTGGGCCTACGCCGACTACCACGATCTGATGGATCTGACCGAGCAGCTGCTGATCGCGCTTGTGGATGTGGTGAAGCCAGGCGCGCGGCAGATGAGCTATCAGGGTCGCGACTACAGTCTGGCGACGCCGTTCAGCCGGATCACCATGGCGGATGCCATTGTGCAGAACAACCCGGGGATCGACGCCGCACGACTCCGGGATGTCGAGTACTTGCGGGGGTGGTGCACGAAGATCGGCGCGAAGTTCGACAAGAGCGATGGCGCGGGCAAACTGCAGACGCACATCTTCGATCACACCGCCGAACACACTTTGCTTGATCCCACCTTCATCCATGCCTACCCGGCGGAAGTTTCGCCGCTGGCGCGCGCCAACGATGCTGATCCCTTCCTCACGGACCGCTTCGAGTTCTTTCTGTCGGGACGGGAGATGGCCAATGGCTTCTCGGAGCTGAATGATCCTGAGGATCAGGCCGCCCGTTTCCAGGCGCAGGTGGCGCGCAAGGACGCCGGCGATGACGAGGCCATGTTCTACGACGCCGACTACATCCGCGCGCTGGAATACGGCATGCCGCCCACTGCGGGTCTGGGCATTGGCGTCGACCGGCTGGTGATGTTCCTCACCGACCAGGCTGCCATCCGCGATGTGTTGCTGTTTCCGCAGGTCCGCCACGAAGCCACGTGAGCGCGCTGCCCATCGGCGTTTTCGATTCGGGCATCGGTGGCCTGTCGGTGTTGAAGGCGTTGCGGGCGCGGCTGCCTGCCGAGAATTTCATCTATCTGGGCGATACGGCGCGTCTGCCCTATGGCACCAAGACCGCCGGTACTGTCGAACGCTATGCATTGCAGGCAGTGGATGAGCTGACCCGGCGCGGTGTGAAGGCCATCGTCATCGCCTGCAACACGGCCTCTGCCGCGGCATTGCCGGCACTGAAGGAGGCGAATCCGGACCTGCCGGTGATCGGTGTGATAGCGCCGGGCGCCGAGGCGGCGGTGGCAGCCACCCGCACGGGTCGCATCGCGGTGCTTGCCACAGAAGGCACGGTGCGTGGCGGAGCTTACCAACGCGAAATCCTGAACCGCCTGCCGCAGGCACAGGTGGTGGCGGTGCCGGCAACCTTGTTTGTGGCGCTGGCCGAAGAGGGCTGGATACAAGGTGAGGTCGTGACTGCCACTGCGCGCCGCTATCTGTCGCCGCTGCTGGGCCATGCAGACACGGCGCCGGATGTGCTCGTACTCGGCTGCACGCACTTTCCGCCGCTGGCGCAAGTGATCCAGCAGGTGGCAGGCAACGTGTGCATCGTCGATTCGGCTGTCACGACCGCAGAGGCGCTGGCGCGGCTGCTGTCAGCCCGAAATCTGGCGAATACCTCCGCGGGTTCTGGCAGCACGCGCTTTCTGGTGACGGACGGTGAGGAGCGCTTCGCCCGTGTAGGACCGGTATTTCTCGGGCGCGGCATCGCTCCGGAAGAAGTGGAGCGCATCGACCTTTGAGGGACTGGTCGCTGTGCAGCGACAATCAAGATCCCGCGCCTGATCCCGGCGCGACGGCGATAAGCTAGCAGCATGCGCCGCCTGTTCCGCAAATTGCTCTGCTTCGGTCTGGGAGGCTGCCTGGTTCTGACGGGCGCGGACGCCGCAATGGCCGCAGAGGATCACGCAGTCGAGCCCCCGGGCGCGCAAATCACGCCCGCTGCGGTGGCTGAGGGCGTCGTCCCTGCGCCGGTTGAAGGCACCGAAGAACCGGATCTGGCTGAACAGCCTCTGTCGAATGCGGCGCGGGTGCGGCTGGACCGGGCGCGCGAATCCATCGTGCAGATCCGTGGATTCTTCAGCAAGGCGCAGAGCAGCGCTTTTCACGGCAGCGGGTTCGCGGTGGGTGATGAAGGGTTCATCGTCACCAACTATCACGTGGTGGCGGATGCAGTGCTGCATCCGCAGCGCTATCGGCTCGAATACGTCACCGCCGACGATCGCACCGGTCGGCTGCACGTCTATGCCGTTGATGTGCGCAATGATCTGGCGGTTGTCAAAGCCGAGGGCCTGATGCTGCCGCCGATGCGGGTGCGCACCGACATTCCGCGGCAGGGCGCGCGCGCCTATTCAATCGGCTTTCCGCTGAATCTGGGCCTTACCATCACCGAGGGTGTGGCCAATGGGCTGGTGGCCAGCGGTTTCGCCCAGCGCATCCATTACACGGGCGCCATCAACAGCGGCATGTCGGGTGGGCCGGCCCTGGACGCCGGCGGCACCGTGTATGGGATCAACGTGTCGGTGAATGCCGCGCGCCAGCTGGTGGGCTTTGTCGTGCCTGCACGGCACATCGAACCCCTGCTCAAGCGCGCCCGCAAGCCGTTCGATGAGGCCCTCAGCGCGCAGCAGGTCCGCGACCTCGTCGCCCAGCAGGCGCTCGCCTATGAGGCTGGAATTTTCGAATCCGGAGCCACGCCCGCGACCCAGACTCTGTCGGGCTACATGCTGCCGGCGCGCATGGGACCGGCCTTCGATTGCTACACCGTGGGCAGCAGTGAAGCCGAGCGCCGGCTGCAGATCGAGACGATCAGCTGCGCGACGCCGGCCGGCGTGCTGCTGCAGTCGGATCTTCCCGTCGGCCAGGTTCAGTTCGAGCATCGCGTCATTCGCGGACAGGATCTGCATCCGCTGCAGTTCGCACAGCGCGTCAATGACGTGGCGCGCAATTATTCGCGCACCGGTTCGCAACGAAATGTGGCGCCATTTGCCTGCCGCGATGCGCTGGTCTCCCTGGATGGATTCGATGCGCGCATCAGCACCTGTGCCCGGCAGTACCGGCTGTTCGCGGGACTCTACGATCTGGCCGTGACGGTGACCAGCATCAACAGCACGCAACGCGCTGTCGTCAGCCAGCTGGATCTGCAGGGCGTGGACTTCGAAACGGGCACGCAGTTCATCCGCCGCTACCTGGGAGCGATGCGATGGATCCGCTGATGCTGGTGGAGGTGCTGGACGTGCACGGGCATGTGCAGATCCGGCAGCGGGTCAGCGGCGCCGGCGGGCAATGCCGCATCGGGCGCAGTCTGCGCTGCGATGTGACCATCGACGACACCTTTGCCGCGGCCGAACATGTCCAATTGACACTGCAGCAGGATGGCCGCGTGCTGGTGCAGGATCTGCATACGCGCAACGGCACCCGCGTCGACGGGCAGAGCATCGACGCGGAGAACGGGCGCCTCATCGTGCATGGCGAGCTGCAGATCGGCCGCACGCATGTGCGCGTGCGCACCGAGGAGGCGCAGCTGCCGCCCGAACGGCCATTCCACCGCGATGTGCTGCGCCACTACCGGACGCTGCTTGCCGTCGCGGGATTGCTGCTGTGCTTCTCTTTTGCCGCCTTCCTGCAGTGGACCTACGGCCCCGACCAGCTGACGCGGCGCATCCTGATTGCGGAGCTGACGACCGCGGCCGCACTGGCATTGTGGGTGGCGGCGTGGTGTCTGGTGTCGAGGCTGACTGCCGGTGCATGGCTGGTGCGAATTCATCTGGCCATTGCGGCCTGCTGTGTGGGACTGTGGACCTGGGGCTACTGGCTCTACGGGCTGGCGGGATTTGCGCTGCAGTGGCGCTGGCTCGGGCCTTTTGCCGTGCTGCTGGCTGCGTTAGTTGCACTGGCCGCCGCCTTTCTGCATCTGCGTCACGCCACGCATCTGAAGCGCACGGTTTCATTGCTGCTGGCCGTCATCGTTCCACCCGTGCTCGGCGGCGTGTGGTGGCTGACGGACCAGCAGATCGATCCACGTACCGTCAATCGCGTGGAGACTGGTGCGCAGATCTTTCCGCCTTCGCTGCGACTGGCTCCCACCATGAATCCCGCTGACTACCTCGCCGACATCGAGCGCCTGCAGCGGGAGGCCAATCGCAACCGGCAGCAATCGCTGCTGCAGTCGCCCATACTGGATACCGACGAGTAGCTTTGCACCCGGGTTCAGCCCTCAGGTCGCGCGATAAGGCAGAGGCAGCGCGGAGCAAGCGACGAACAACGTCGCAGGGCTGGTTTCGCCGACAGCATCCTCGACCGTTGCTGCAGTGTTCGCAGTGACTGCCAGGAATTCCTGTCCGCCAGCAGGTGAGGGCGCGGCCATGACGATCTGCGCCGGGCGCCCATCTTCCAGCATCACCCGCTCTGCGGGCAGCAATGGCAGATCCGCCTCGGTGAAAAAGCGCTGCATGCGCCGCTTGACCTGCCCGCGGTAGTGGGCGCGAGCGATCACTTCCTGCCCGGTGTAGCAGCCCTTCTCGAACGAGATCGCGCCGAGCAGATCCAGGTTCAGCATTTGAGCCACCCACAGACCGGAAGTGGCTTTTGCGATTTCGGGAATTCCGTCCGCAATATCATCGAGCCGCCAGCTGTCACGGTCCACCGCTTCTCCCTCGGGCAATGGCTCACCGCGCGGGGCGAGGATGATCTGGCGCATGCCGTCTGAACCGACGGGCATGTGCAGGCGTGTGCTGGCGGCTGCCTCGGCATCCGGCCCGGTGACGCCGTACACCCGCCATGCGGCACCCGCATCCTCGATCTTCACCTGGGCGCGGAGCACGTAACGCGACAGGTGCTGACGCACGCTGTCCGCAACGTCGGCAGGCAGCACCAGCAGCACATGATCGGCGCCCAGATGGAGCAGTCTGGGCACCGCAAGGCAGCGCCCCTGCGGGTTGTGCAGCCCGGCCATCACTGCGCCCTGCGCGGCCAGCGTTTCGATGTCCTGGGAGAGCTGGCCCTGCAAAAAAGACACCGCATCCGCACCTCGCACACTGAGCGCGGTGAGGTCATCCAGCGAGGTAAGAGCAAGGTCAGGCATATCCGCGCGAGGCTATCAGCAGTGTCCACCGCCAGGGACCGCGAATTCTGGCACAATACATGCCCATGCAGCTTTTGGACGAACGCCCAGCGGAGATGCCTTCGGCCACGGCGCTTCCCGCCGCCGGAGCACAGCCGGTACCCGCAGGGGAACAACGCCAGCAAGTACTTGAATCGGGCGGTCCGACTGGACCTGAGCCCACACGCTATGGCGATTGGGAGCGGCGCGGCCGCTGCATCGACTTCTGAAGGATCCGGCATGGCACATCGACCGCTCTCGCCGCACGTTTTCATATACCGCTTCGCCTACACCATGGCGTTGTCCATCCTGCATCGCGCCACCGGCATGCTGCTGTCGCTGGGCATCGTGATGCTGGTGGCGTTCCTGCTGTCGGCGGCTGGCGGCGGCGACAGCTACGAGCGCTTCGCGCACTTTGCCGGTTACCTGCCGGTGCGGATCTTCATCGCCGGCTGCATCGTGGCTTTCTGCTACCACCTGTCGAATGGCGTGCGGCATCTGTTCTGGGATCTGAGCTGGGGCATGGAACGCGCGCAGGCAAGGCGCAGTGGTGCGATCGTCGTCGTGGTCACGGTGATCGCCTCGGCGCTGCTGCTGTGGGTGTTCTTCGCCCGGCACGGAGTTGCGCCATGAGCGATCCGGCGCGCGCGCTGTCCGCAGTTCTCGGCCGCGGTTCCGCGCATGAGGGCGCGCATCACTGGCGCGCGCAACGTCTCACCGCAGTGGCCCTGCTGTTGCTGGGCCCCTGGTTCGCCATCTCCATGGCGCGGCTGCCCGACTTCTCCTATGGCTCGGTGCACGGCTTCTTGTCCGGCCTGTGCAATTCCGCGCTGCTGTGCCTGTTGGCGGCATGCCTGTGCTGGCATTCGCAACTCGGCGTTCAGGTGGTCATCGAAGACTATGTGAAGGGTGCGTTGCGCATGGCGGCGCTGATTGTCTCGGCCTTCCTGCATGTGCTGCTCGCGGTGCTGGCCGTGCTGGCGGTGCTTCGCGTGGCCTTCACGGCGCATTGACGGGGTTTCAAGCATGTCGGCCTATTCATTCATCGATCACACTCACGACGTGCTGGTCATCGGCGCGGGCGGCGCGGGCCTGCGCGCCACACTGGGCCTGGCAGAGGCGGGCCTGGCCACGGCCTGCATCACCAAGGTGTTCCCGACGCGCAGCCATACCGTGGCAGCGCAGAGCGGCATCAGCGCGGCGCTCGCGAACATGGGCGCGGATGACTGGCGCTGGCACATGTACGACACCGTGAAGGGATCGGACTGGCTGGGCGACCAGGACGCCATCGAGTTCATGTGCAAGGAAGCCCCCGCCGCGGTGATCGAACTCGAGCACTACGGCGTGCCTTTCTCACGCACAGCCGAGGGGCGCATCTACCAGCGTCCCTTTGGTGGCATGACCACCGAGTACGGCAAGGGCATCGCGCAGCGCACCTGTGCGGCGGCCGATCGGACCGGACACGCCATGCTGCACACCCTGTACCAGCAGTCGCTGAAGCACGAGGCCGAGTTCTACATCGAATTCTTCGTCATCGATCTCATCATGGAGAACGATGCCTGTCGTGGCGTGGTGGCGCTGGAGCTGGCTACCGGCGCGATTCACCGCTTCCGTGCCCACATGACCATCCTGGCCACCGGCGGCTACGGACGCGCGTATTTCTCCTGCACCTCGGCTCATACCTGCACCGGCGACGGCGGGGGCATGGTGCTGCGTGCCGGCTTGCCCATGCAGGACATGGAATTCGTGCAGTTCCATCCCACCGGCATCTATGGCTCAGGCTGTCTGATCACCGAGGGCGCACGCGGCGAGGGCGGATATCTCACCAACTCCAAGGGTGAGCCGTTCATGGAACGTTACGCGCCGAATGCGAAGAATCTGGCCTCGCGCGATGTGGTGAGCCGCGCCATGACCATGGAGATCCGCGAGGGACGCGGCGTCGGAGAACATTCCGATCACATCCATCTGCACCTCGAACACCTCGGACCCGAGGTGATTCACGAGCGCCTGCCCGGCATTGCCGAGACGGCGCGGATCTTCGCCGGAGTGGATGTGAACCGTGAGCCCATTCCGGTGCTGCCCACCGTGCACTACAACATGGGCGGCATCCCCTGCAACTATCACGGCGAAGTCGTGAAGGACGGCAACGACACCGTCGTGCCGGGCCTGATGGCGGTGGGTGAGGCAGCCTGCGTTTCGGTGCACGGCGCCAACCGGCTGGGTTCGAATTCACTGCTGGATCTGGTGGTATTCGGTCGCGAAGCGGCGCGGCATTGCGCGACAGTGGTGAAGCCCGGGCAGGCGCACAAGCCGCTGCCGAAGGATGGCGCGGAGCTGGCCGTGTCGCGGCTGGACGCGATGCGCAATGCCAAGGGCGAACGTCCCACCGCGCAGATCCGGCTGGAAATGCAGAAGACCATGCAGCGCGATGCGGCAGTGTTCCGCACCGCACAGTCGCTGCAGGAAGGCGTAGTCAAGCTGGCGGAAACCTTCAGGAGTTTCTCGCAGGTGAGCGTCTCCGACCGCAGCCTGATCTGGAATACCGATCTGATCGAAACTCTCGAACTCGAGAATCTGCTGCTGCAGGCCACCGCCACCATCGTGTCGGCGGAGAATCGCCACGAGAGCCGCGGCGCGCATGCGCGCGAGGATTTCCCGGCGCGCGACGATAGCAACTGGTTGAAACACAGCCTGAGCTGGGTCGCCACCAACGGAGCCACGCAATTGAACTACCGGCCGGTGCACCTGAACACGCTGACGAGCGATGTGGAAACCGTGCCCCTGAAGGCGAGAACCTACTGATGGTCCAGCTGACACTTCCCGCGGATTCGCGCGTCAACAAGCAGGGCAAGGTGCACAAGGCGCCAGCTGGCGCGAAGCAGCCCCGTACCTTCCGCATCTACCGCTTCGATCCGGACAGCGGCGAGAACCCGCGCGTCGATACCTACGAAGTCGACATGGCGGCTTGCGGCCCCATGGTTCTGGACGCGCTGATCAAGATCAAGAACGAGATCGATCCCACTCTGTCGTTCCGTCGTTCCTGTCGTGAAGGCATCTGCGGCTCCTGCGCCATGAACATCGATGGCGTGAATACGCTGGCCTGCACCCGCGCCTGCAGTGAAGTGAAGCACAAGGAAGTACGCATCTATCCGCTGCCGCACATGCCCGTGGTGAAGGACCTGGTGCCCGACCTCACGCAGTTCTATGCGCAGTACGCCGCGGTGAAGCCCTGGTTGACCACGCGCTCGCCGGCGCCGCCGGACAGCGAGCGGCTGCAGTCCAAAGAAGATCAGGAGAAGATCGACCGGCCCTCGGCGTGCATTCTCTGTGCCTGCTGTTCCACCTCATGTCCTAGCTACTGGTGGAATTCGGACCGCTATCTGGGACCTGCGGCATTGCTGGCCGCTTACCGCTGGATCATCGACAGTCGCGATGACACTACGGGCGAAAGACTGGATGCTCTGGAGGATCCGTTCCGGCTGTACCGCTGCCATACGATCATGAACTGCACCGAGGCCTGTCCGAAGGACCTGAACCCGGCCCGCGCGATCTCCGACATCAAACGAATGATCGACAGCCGGCGCAATTGAAGCGTGACTGCTGTGGACGCGGAGCAGGGCAGGCTGGCCTGGCGTTGTCGCCGGGGCATGAAGGAGCTGGACCTGCTGCTTGCCGGCTATCTGCAGCATCATTGGTCGACGGCTTCGGCCAGCGAACGTCAGTCATTTGCGCAGATACTGGAATTGCCCGACCCCGAACTGGCGGCGTATCTGTTGGGCAATGCCGATTGTCCCGAAATCTCTCTGCACCCGCTGCTGGCAGTACTGCGTCAGCTGGCTGCGCGACGCCTGCAGCGCGGCACCGTCGCGGCAAACGAGCAGAAGCCGCAACGGGCTTGAACTGCCACTCTCCGCGCTGCCGCTGGCGAAGGCTCTGGGCACGGTCTACTTGTCGCTGGCTGCGCTCTACGCAGTGGTGCTGTTCATCCAACGCGGGTTTTTCTGCGGGCTGCTGGTGTTCTGCGCGACTGCGGTTACAGGCATCGGGCTGTGGTGCTGGCTGGGTTCGGTGCGAGCTGACAGGCCGCAACGGCTGCGTCTGTGCGGTGACGGCACCGCAACGGTATTCACCGGCAGCGGCCGCGTGCTGCAGGCGCGGGTGCTGCCCAGCAGCCTGCGTCTGGGCAGGCATTGGCTGCTGGTGGTGGCCACGGCAGAGGGTGGCCGCCATCGATTGCTGCTGGGACCGGGTAACCAGAACGGCGCGGAATTGGCTGCCCTGGGTCGATGGTTGCGCCGACCACCGGCAGGCCCGTGGCTGCTGCGGTAGACTGCCGGGATCAGCTATCACCATGGGCGGCTTGTGATCCAGTGCGGGAATACGCCCCGTAACCGCGCGCCGCTGCGAACTTTTCGCGGCGCACCGGGTCCATATCGCTTGCATGCCGGGCTGCCGCCTGCGCGGGAGCCTCAGGCTTGCAGATGAGTGTGGACACTGGTGATCTCGGGCTGGTTCAGCGCGTCCAGAAGGGCGACAAGACCGCCTTCGATCTGTTGGTACGCAAGTACCAGCACAAGGTCGTGAAACTGGTGACCCGCTACCTGCGGGACCCTTCGGATGCGGAAGACGTGGCACAAGAAGCGTTCATCAAGGCATATCGGGCCATTCCCCAGTTTCGCGGGGACAGTGCCTTCTATACCTGGCTGTACCGCATTGCCATCAACACGGCGAAGAACGCCATCGTGTCGCGCGATCGCAATCCGGTGGAGTTCGATCTGGACATGCAGAACGTGGAGGAATCCAGCTCCATGCAGCTGCGGCTTGCGGATTCCGAAACGCCGGAGAGTCTGCTGCAGACCGAAGAGATTCGCGAGACGGTGAATCGGGCCATCGAGGCCTTGCCCGAAGACCTGCGCACGGCCATCGTGCTCAGGGAGCTGGAAGGTCTCAGTTACGAGGATATCGCGCAGGCTATGGATTGCCCGGTGGGCACTGTCCGTAGCAGAATTTTTCGCGCGCGCGAAGCCATCGACAAGCGATTGTCGGAAGTATTCGAAGGTGGACTTGGCCGGGCTGAGGAGTTGGGATGAACGAGCAGGAACAGATCAGTCAGTTGTCCGCGTTGTTCGACGGTGAATTGCCGCCGGAACAGGCTGGAATGGTCATCCGGCGCGCGCTGCGCGATCCGGGCATGCGGGCCACCTGGGGGCGTTATGCGTTGATCGGCGCCTGCGTGCGCGGCGATCCCATTGGTTCGGCCCTGCCGCAGAGCGATGTGGCCGCGCGAGTGCGGGCCCGTCTGGCCGCCGAAGCCGAACACAGCAGCGGCGCCGAGATTGCCGGTGCCGCCGCAGCAAACAATGCGGCACGCCGCCGTTCACTGCTGGGGCGCGTGGCGCAGGGCGGAGCCATCGCAGCCAGTGTGGCCGCAGTGTCGCTGGTCATGGTACGGATGCTCGGCCCCACTGCATTGCCCACTGGTGCGCAGCCCGTCACGGCTGCGGCTCCCGCTCCGCGAAATGAAACACTGGTTGCCGCCGTGGAACCGGCGCAACGCACACCCGTGCAGACCGCGGTGCGTGAGGCCTCACTGCCTAGCTACACCACGCCGGTGGATGATTCCCCTTCGCGCCGCAACGCGCCGCTGGTCAGCTACGTAGTGGCACACAACCAGGTGGCCGCCTCGGCCGTGGGATTTGCGCCACTGTCCTCGGTGATGAGCGGCAGCTATGACCTGACGCAGGACGCCGTGGAGATGACCGCCGCCGAGGTGGGCGCGCGCCGCTGATGATTGCCGAGCGCATGTCGATTCCGGTTCGCGCCGCCGCCGCCTGCCTGCTGGCCATGCTGGCGCAGGTGGCTGTCGCGTCTGGTTCGCCGGATGCGCGGGCATGGATCGCGCGCATGAACGAAGCGCTGGCCAAGCGCAACTATGACGGCGTGTTCGTGCAGCAGGTGGGCAGCCGGCGCGACACCTTGCGCATCATCCACCGCATGCGCGATGGCCGCATGACCGAGCGCCTGATCTTCACCGATGGGTCGGGTCGCGAGTACATCCGCAATGGCACCGAGGCCGTCTGGTACGTGCCCGAGAAACATGCCGTCATCGTCGAGCAGCGCGGCCGCATCAGTGGTTACATTACTGCGCTGTACGGTGTCAGTGCCGAGACTGAGAAGTACTACCAGCTGCGCAGCGCGGAGCGGTCGGTTCGTGTGCGCGGCTTCACTGCCAGGCTGATCACCGTCGAGCCTCGCGACGAGCTGCGTTACGGCTATCGCTACTGGATCGATGAAAAGACCAGCATGCCGGTGCGAACGCAGCTGGTGTCACCAGCGGGTGAGGTACTGGGCGAGATTTCCTTCATCAGCATGTCACTGCCGGACACGCTGGACGATGAACTGCTGAAGCCGGATGTGGA
>DATNCK010000013.1:0-3001 GCA_035571575.1 Steroidobacteraceae bacterium
GGTGTAGGCCAGCACTCCCTTGAGCGCACCATTGGCCGCAGCCTTCACCAGTGAGTTGATCTCCTCTACCGTCGTGGCCCGCTTGGGCTTGAAGGTGAGATCCACCAGCGAGACATTGATGGTCGGCACGCGGATGGCGAAACCGTCGAGCTTGCCCTTCAACTGCGGCAGCACCAGGCCCACCGCGGCGGCGGCGCCGGTCTTGGTGGGGATCATCGACATGGTGGCCGAGCGCGCGCGGCGCAGATCCTCGTGATACACGTCGGTCAGCACCTGGTCATTCGTGTACGCGTGGATGGTGGTCATCAGGCCGCTTTCGATGCCGATGGCATCGTTCAGCACCTTGGCCAGCGGCGCCAGGCAATTGGTGGTGCACGAGGCATTGGACACCACCGTCATCGCCGAGGTGAGCGTGTCGTGATTCACGCCGTACACCACGGTGCCATCCACATCGCTGCCGCCCGGGGCGCTAATGAGCACTTTCTTCGCGCCACCCGCGAGGTGCGCGCTGGCTTTGGCCTTGCTGGTGAAGATGCCGGTGCACTCGAACACGATGTCCACACCCAGCTGGCCCCAGGGCAGCTTGGAGGGATCGCGCTCGGAGAACACCTTGATGCGATCGCCGTTGACCACCATGGCATCGCCATCCACCACCACGCTGCCGCCGAACTTGCCGTGCGCGGTGTCGTAGCGGGTCAGGTGCGCGTTGGTGTTCGCATTGCCCAGGTCGTTGACCGCCACGATCTGGATCTCGCCAGTGCGGCGCGCTTCGTACAGCGCCCGCAGTGTGTTGCGGCCGATTCTTCCGTAACCATTGATGCCAACCTTGATCGCCATTTTTCTTCCGCTCCTTCAGATCAGAACAGTTCGAGTACGGTCTGCTGCAGCCGCTCGGGCGTCAGACCGAATTTCTTGAAAAGATCGGGCGCCTTGCCGGAAGCGCCGAAGCTGTCGATGCCAAGCACTCGCCCGCTGGTGCCGACATACTTCCACCACAACGCGGTGGCACCTGCCTCGATGGCCACGCGGCGCGTGACCGCCACCGGCAATACGGACTCACGGTACGCGGCATCCTGCGCGTCGAATGTGTCAGTGCTGGGCATGGACACCAGGCGCACGCGCCGGCCCTGCGCATTCAGCACGTTTGTCGCGGCGGCCGCAATGGCCACTTCAGAGCCCGTGGCAATCACGATGGCCTCGGGCAGCCCCGCGCCGGCCGGCTCGATGAGCGTGTAACCGCCGCGCGTCACATTGATGCCCTGTTCGCGGGTGCGCGGCTGCTGCGGCAGCGCCTGACGAGTCAGCACCAGCGAGGTCGGACCATTCGTCCTGCTCACCGCCGATACCCACGCGATCGCGGTTTCGAGCACATCGCAGGGTCGCCACAGCGACATATTGGGGATCAGCCGCAGACTGGACACATGCTCGATGGGCTGGTGCGTGGGCCCGTCCTCGCCGAGGCCAATCGAATCATGTGTATACACGAGGATGACGCCCTGCCGCATCAGCGCGGCCATGCGCGCAGCATTGCGCGCGTAGTCGCTGAACACCAGGAAGGTTCCCGCGTAAGGGCGGAAGCCACCATGCAGCGCCATGCCGTTCATGATCGCCGTCATGCCGAATTCGCGCACACCGTAGTTGATGTAGTTGCCGCTGAAGTCGGTCGGTGTGACGGCCCTGGAATCCTTGCGGAAGGTGTTGTTCGAGCCGGTGAGATCGGCGGAGCCACCCACCAGTTCGCCCAGATGAGGCCCGATGGCATTCAGTGCCACCTGCGAGGACTGCCGCGTGGCCTGGGGTGAGGTCACCGCCAGCGCGGCCTGCAACGCCTCATGCGCGATGGCTTCCCAGTTCTCCGGCAGCTTGCCGCTCAGCCGCCGCGACAGTTCACGCGCCAGCTCCGGATGCGCCTCAGCGTAGGCCGCGCGGCGCTGCGTCCATTCCCGCTGAGCCACACCGCCACGCTCGCGCTGATTCCACGCGATGCGAATGTCCGAGGGAATGTCGAACGCCGGCGCATCCCAGCCCAGCTTCACACGCGCGGCGGCGACCTCCTCCGCGCCCAATGCCTCGCCATGCGTGGCCTTGGTGCCCGCCTTGTTCGGCGCGCCCCAGCCAATCACGGTGCGGCAGCAGATCAACGTGGGTCGGTCGCTCGCGAGCGCCTTGTCGATCGCGGCGGTGATGGCGGCGGCATCGTGACCGTCGACGCTGCGGACGACCTGCCAGCCATAGGACTCAAAGCGGGCCGGCGTGTCGTCCGCGCACCAGCCCTTCACATCACCTTCGATGGAAATGCCGTTGTCATCGAAAAAGGCGACGAGCTTGCTTAAGCGCAGCGTGCCGGCCAACGAGCACACCTCATGCGAGATGCCTTCCATCAGGCAGCCATCGCCGAGAAACACCCAGGTGCGGTGATCCACGATCTCGTGTCCAGGCCGGTTGAATTGCGTGGCCAGCAATTTTTCCGCCAGCGCCATGCCCACCGCATTGGCGATGCCCTGCCCCAGCGGACCGGTGGTGGTCTCGATGCCCAGATGCGGCTCATGCTCCGGATGCCCGGCCGTGCGCGAACCCAGCTGGCGGAAGGCGCGGATATCCTCGATGGTCAGCGCATAGCCCGACAGGTGCAGCAGCGAGTACAGCAGCATCGAGGCATGCCCGTTTGACAGCACAAACCTGTCGCGATTCGGCCACTGCGGGTCAGCAGGGTTGTGTTTCAGATAGTCTCGCCACAGAACCTCGGCGATGTCGGCCATGCCCATGGGGGCACCGGGATGTCCCGAGTTGGCTTGTTGAACGGCATCCATGGAGAGCGCACGGATGGCATTGGCCAATTGGCGTCGGGTCGGATTGCTCAAGTCAGACGAGTCCTACAGAAATGCCACGATTGTGGGCCGCGCATTTTCCAATGCGGCGCGCAGCATCGCAAATCGGCAGTCTGCTGCCTCTGTCAACCTGTCGGCGGACAGAATGCGCAGCGGTGCAGATGGATTTCACG
>DATNCK010000014.1:0-2089 GCA_035571575.1 Steroidobacteraceae bacterium
GGATCCAGGGCATCCTTGATGGCTTCGTTGGTCCGCCGCAGCGCGTGATTGTTGAAGTCATAGGTGCTGGCGACCAGGTCCATGTAGTCGATGTGCGTACGGTACTCACCGTAGCGCTTCTCGGTGGCGTCCTGCACCAGCGCCCGGAAGAAGCCGTTCACGCGCCCCATCATGTCCTTGTCGTCCTTGTTGAACAGCACCTGATTCACGTTGACGATGCTGCGCTCGCCCATGGCAAAAGAGCCGTGGTAGTCCATGCCGAACTGCCGGTAACGGTCATAGGTGCGGCGGAATTGCTCGGTGGCCGCGGCGCCATTCGCAGGCAGCACGGGTGAGTAACCGATGTGACCGCCACGGCCGCCATGCCATGCGGCGTTGGCCAGCGGGAACGTCACCGGCACGCCGGCGAAGGCTGCCTGTCCTGGCGCTGGATTCATCGGCTGGCCCTGCTTCCAGCGTGTCACCGTCATCGGCTGCCTGCTCTTCTTCGCAAACTGCGCCTGGATGATGCCGGCTGCCGCCTCGTTCACGGCTTCATATCCGTACAGGCGCAGGCTGATGGACCACCAGCCGATGTTGAAGCGCTTGCGGATGGCGGCGATGACGTCATCAGGCAGCGCGCCCGGCTTGTCATACCATTCCTTGCGTGTGGTGAGTACGGCGGCGCCGCGCAGCCAGCTGCCAATGGAAGGCGACTGCTGCAGCAAGCCATCGCGACGGATGCCCGCGACGAGATCCACCGCCCAACCCAGGTCATCCACATTTTCCAGCTCGAGATCCAGACCGATCATGGATTCAGGCGCAGGCATCAGCCAGATGCCAGCCTTGGTGACCACGCCGAAGTTCGACTGCACGAACATCTGTTCCCACGAGGGACCGAAGCCGTATCGGTAGAGATTCCACGTGGGTGAGTCTTTCATCGCACCCATGCCGGTGCGCACCAGCTCGCCACTGGGCAGCACCACTTCGAGGCCGCACAGGCGTGCCGTGTGCTCGCCGTAGGTGGTGTAGCCCACGCCGCGGTCGAGGGCATTGCCGATCACCGAACCCCAGCTGTTGCCGGGCACGCTGGTCCAGTACGGCAGCTTGTGCTGCTGGATGTAGTCGTACAGATCGTAGAAGCCGACGCCCGGCTCGACGCGGGCCACGCCGTTCTCGGCATCGAACTCGATCTTCTTCATGCGCGACAGATCGAGCACCACCGAGCCTTTCAGGCGCGGTGCCGCACCACCGTAGCCGAAATTCTTGCCGCGACTGATGGGCCACAGCGGCAGCTTGTGCGCGTTGGCGACCTTGATGATCTCCACTACGTGTTCCGCGTTCTGCGGCACCACCGCGGCGGCGGCGGCGTGCGCGGCTTCATCCACCGCGAAATGATCAAGGTAAGTGTCGCGGTCGAGGTCAGTGGCCAGCACCCACTCGCTGCCCACTACGCGCGTGAGCGCAGACAGCGCCTTGTCCATCTGGCCGGCATTCATGCCGGGCGGCAGCACCTGCTTCATGAGTTCCTCAGGTGACCTTGTAGTAGCGCACCAGGTTGCCATCGGGCTTGCGTTCGCCAATGCCGACGAACACATGCTTGGTGAGCCAGTCGTGCTTGCCCACGCTGGTTTCGAAGGTGGGGCTGGCGCGCAGGTAGTACTCGGCATGCGGCACCGCGGCGCCACCTTCGAAGGCCCATTTGCGCAGGCGATCCATGGTGTCGGGTTTGCGCCCCCACAGAAAGCCCTTGTTGTAGAGCATGATCAGCGTGCCATCGTCTTCCTGCAGCATGTAGCGCGCATCGAAAACCGCCACGTCATCGGGACGGAACAATGCGTAGTCGCCGCCGGAATTCGGCACGGCCTTGCCCTTGAGTTTGGGCCCGAAGAATTCTCCCGAGTCGACATAAACCGCAGAGCGGATACCGCCAGTGGGCAGCTTGGTGATCTGCTGCACCCGCGTGAATCGCAGCCGCACTTCCATCGCGAATTCGAACCGCGGCTGGTCCATGGTCGATAAGACTTCCGGGTCCATCATTTCCCCCCAATCCTTAAAACGTAGGGCTGCCGTTCGATGCTAGAATCGCAGCCTCGCAAGGATAACTCCA
>DATNCK010000015.1:0-3200 GCA_035571575.1 Steroidobacteraceae bacterium
CTTCGGTGGCGGACTTGGGTGACAGCGTCGACTGATCCTGTGACCGTGCAGCGGCCGTGTCGAGTTGCAGTCGATAGGTGCGCAACGGTGGACCGGCCTCGGCAGGTTGCGCCACCGGTGTGGCGTGGTCGGGCCCGGAAAGCATTTCCGGCACCACGATCACCAGCAGCGCGATGAGAATCAGCGCGCCAGTCAGCCGCTCTTTGACCGGTACCTCCACGTTTTCAGTATAGCCCCAGCCGCTGCAGAGCCGGCGCTACCGTGAGGAAGGATCCGCACACCACGATGCGATCACCGGGCCTGGCTCGCGTCGCTGCGGCGCGCATTCCCGAATCGACGTCGGTCTCGAGCGTGGCCCTGGCAAATTGCGGCGCGCGGGCCGCGAGCTGCTCCGCCGTCAGACCGCGCGGCGCAGCGATGCCACAGAGAATCCATTCATCGACACTGGCATCGAGCGCGCTTGCGATGGCGGCCACATTCTTGTCGCCGAGAATGCCGGCCACGACCAGTGTGCGGCCTGCACAGGGACGCTCGCGCAGGTTCTGCGCCAGCACCTGTGCGGCAGGTTCGTTGTGCGCGACATCGAGAATCCACTCCACCGGTCCCGGCACGATCTGGAAACGTCCCGGGAGTTGCAGCGACTGCAGCGCGTGGCTGATCGCGGCAGGCTGCAACGGCATTCCCAGACCATGCAGCACGGCAATCGCCGCCGAGGCATTGGCCAGCTGGCGCCGACCCGGCAAGGCCGGACGACTCAAGCCCTGGAGTGTCGAAGCGCCATCGCTCCAGCTCCACGGCCCTGTTGCATCAGACTCCTGCCAGCGGTAATCGCGTTGCGCCTTCAATACGCGTGCACCGATACGCAGCGCCTCGCTCTCCACGCTGGGCGTCATGTCCGGATCGGCAATCACCGCCAGCGCCTTGGCGCGGAACACGCCCGCCTTCTCGCGGCCGATCTGCTCGATGTCCGTGCCCAGCCAGTCGGCATGATCGAGCCCGATGGAGCAGACAATGGCGCCATCGGCATCCACGATGTTCACGGCATCGAGCCGCCCGCCCAGCCCCACTTCGAGCACCGCCCATTCCACCTTGCGGGAGCGGAATACCAGCAGCGCCGCCAGTGCGTTGTATTCGAAGAAGGTCAGCGTGATGGCGCCCCGCGCGGCATCGATGGCCTCGAAGGCGGCGATCAGCTCTGCATCCGGCGCATCCGCGCCATCGATGCGGATGCGTTCGTGATAGCGCAGCAGATGCGGCGAGGTGAAGGCCCCGGCGCGCTGGCCGTGCGCGCGCAGCAGCGCGGCGAGGCAGGCCACCGTGGAACCCTTGCCGTTGGTGCCAGCAACAATGATCGTGCGCGCGGGAAACGGCAGCAGACCCAGTCGTTCGGCCACGCTGCGCACACGGGTCAGGCCCAGGTCGATGCCCTGGCCATGTACGGTTTCCTGCAGACGCAGCCAGTCGTCAAGGCTGCGGATGGTCATCGCTTCTTCCGCCTTCAGGCTTCTGCAGCCACCGGCACCAGCGGCGGGCGCTTCATCAGCAGCCGCAGCAGCCGCGCGATGTGATCACGCTGATCGCGCCGGTCCATGATGAGATCCAATGCGCCTTTTTCGAGCAGGAATTCACTGCGCTGGAACCCCTCCGGCAGGGTTTCACGCACGGTCTGCGCAATCACGCGCGGACCGGCGAAACCGATCAGTGCGCGCGGTTCGCCGATATTGATATCGCCCAGCATGGCAAGGCTTGCCGACACGCCGCCGGTGGTCGGATCGGTGAGTACGGAAACATAGGGCAGATGCGCCTGGGCCAGACGCGCCAGCGCCGCACTGGTCTTGGCCATCTGCATCAGCGACAGCAGCGCTTCCTGCATGCGTGCTCCGCCGGTGGCGGAGAAACACACCAGCGGCGCGCGATCAGCGAGGCAGCGCAACACGGCGCGATGGAAACGCTCGCCCACCACCGAACCCATCGAGCCGCCGAGAAAGCCGAACTCGAAGGCACAGGCCACGATGGGCTCGCCATGCAGCTTGCCGGCCATTGCGATCAACGCATCCTTCTCGCCCGTGGTTTTCTGCGCCGCGGTGAGACGGTCTTTGTAGCGCTTGCTGTCCTTGAAGCGCAGCGGGTCTTCCGGCATCACATTGGCGCCGATCTCATCCCGCATGCCTGCATCGAGAAAGCGGTCCAGCCGCGCACGCGCATGCAGGCGCATGTGATGGCTGCACTTCGGACACACCTGCAGGTTGCGATCCAGTTCTGCGCGGTACAACACCGCATCGCAGGCCGGACATTTGATCCACAGGCCTTCGGGCACCGAGCGCACGCGCTTTTCGGTCTTGATGCGCGACGGGACGATTTTCTCGAACCAGGACATTCTTCTCTCGGGCCTGCTTTAGGAATCGATGAGGTCGGCCGGACAACCGACCGGGCAGCGCATGATATCGGAATCGTCCGGCAGGCCGAACACCGGCGGATAGTGCACCCGCCAGAAATACAGACCCGCAGCCGGGGCCGTGGCGGGCGCCACACGGCGGTCGCGCGCGGCCAACACCTCGGTCACCCACTGGGGGGAGGCATTGCCCTGCCCGATGTGGATCAACAGGCCGGCAATATTGCGCACCATGTGATGCAGGAAGGCGTTGGCGGTGACTTCGAGCAGCACGAAATCCCCGACGCGTCGTACCGTGAGCTGCAGCAGATTGCGCACGGGATTTCGCGCCTGACACTCGGCGGCCCGCAGCGAGCTGAAGTCATGAGTTCCGACCAGCAACCCTGCCGCGGCCTGCATCGGCTCTACATCCAGCGGCCTGCAGACGAAGGCAGCACGCCCGACGGTGAGCGCGCTGCGCACCGCGCGATTGAGGATGCAGTAGCGATAAGTGCGCGCCTGCGCCGCATAGCGGGCGTGAAAATGATCGGGTACCGCACGCGCCCAGCGCAGGGCAATGCCCTCCGGCAGATGCGAATTGGCGCCCAGCACCGTGGAGCGTTCGGTGCGATCGACCATGGAATCGAAATGCGCCACCTGACCGCGTGCATGCACACCGGCATCGGTGCGGCCAGCGGCTGTGACGGCGATGGGGTGATCGAAGACCCGCCCCAGGGCCTCTTCCACATGCTGCTGGACGCTGTCGACGCCAGCCTGCTGTTGCTGCCAGCCAGCGAGTCCGGCGCCGTCGTATTCCACACCGACGGCG
>DATNCK010000016.1:0-14576 GCA_035571575.1 Steroidobacteraceae bacterium
ATCCTGATGCGAACGCCACCACTTCCAGCCGAACCAGCCGATCAGTCCCACCGCGACCAGGCCGAGGATGAACGGAGTGTTCTCGCGCAGCCAGCGCTTCATTCCTTCCCATTGTTCTTCTTCCGACAGCAGGTCCACTCGTCCACCTCTATCCGTTCAGTGTCTTCAGTAAGGCCGGTATGCGCGCCGGGAGTTCCGCCAGCGGGCATTCCATCTGTTCGCCCTCCTGCCGCATAGGCTTCAGGGAGGCTACGCCACGTTCCAGCTCATTGTCGCCGAGGATGAGCGCCAGCGGCGCGCCGCTGCGATCGGCCCGGCGGAACTGCGCCTTGAAATTGCCGCCGCCGTGGTTCATTTCAAACCGCAGCGCGGGCAGCGCGTCACGCAGGGATTCCACCAGCGCCAGACCCGCCCGCATCGCGCGCTCGCCGCTGGCCACCACGTAGGCGTCAGGCGCGGCGCGCGTGAAATCCTGCTGGCTCTGGCGCAACAGCGCCACCACGCGTTCGACGCCCATGGCGAAGCCGATGGCCGGCGTGTGCTCGCCGCCCAGCTGCGCAATGAGGCCGTCGTAGCGACCGCCCGAGCAGATGGCATTCTGGGAACCCAGCGCATCGGTAACCCACTCGAACACGGTGCGCGAGTAGTAGTCGAGGCCGCGCACCAGTCGTGGATCGATGACATAGGAAATGTTCATCGCCGCCAGCGTGGCGCAGAGCCCATCGAAGTGATCGCGCGACTCAGCATCCAGATGTTCAGTGAGCAGCGGCGCACCACTGATCACGGCCTGCATCGCCGGGTTCTTGCTGTCGAGGATGCGCAGCGGATTGCCGCCCAGCCGTCGCTGGCTGTCCGCGTCGAGCGCGGCGGCATGTTGAGTGAAATAGGTGACCAGGTGTTCGCGATAGGCCCGGCGCGCGTCGGGCGTACCCAGCGAGTTGAGCTTCAGCTGCACTCGAGTGATGCCGAGCGTGCGCCACAGGCGCGCCGTCATGGCGATCATCTCGATGTCGATGTCCGGGCCTGTGAACCCCAGGGCTTCGCAATCGATCTGGTAGAACTGCCGGTACCGGCCGGCCTGCGGGCGCTCGTGACGGAACATCGGACCCGAAGTCCACAGCTTCAGCCGTGCGCCGCGCAGCAGGCCATTGGTGATGGCTGCACGCGCAATGCCGGCGGTGGCTTCGGGCCGCAGCGTGAGGCTTTCGCCGTCGGCCTCGGTGAAGGTGAACATCTCCTTCTCGACGATGTCGGTGAACTCGCCGATGGAGCGCTTGAACAGCGTGGTCTGCTCGACCAGCGGCACGCGTGTTTCTTCATAGCCATAGGCCGAGAACAGTTCGCGCGTGACGCGTTCCAGGTGCTGCCAGGCGCCGATCTCGGCGGGCAGCACATCGTTCATGCCGCGTACGGCAGCCAGCGGGGCGCCACTCATGCCACGCGGATCCTCATCGCCCACCAGACAATCGCGCCCAGCAGCAGCAGCACCGCCAGCAGCACCAGTGGCCAGCGCGGCCGGCTGGTCGGCAATACCGGCGCCACACGGCGCGGCAGCTGCGTGAGATCAGGCGGTGCAGATGCCTCGCCCATCGAGGTATAGCGCTGCTGCAATGGCTCGTCCGGCTCGCCCAGCAGCTCCGCGTAGCGACGCAGGTGGCCGCGCACGAAAACTGGCGCGCCCAACGCCTTGAAGCTGCCGGTCTCCAGCGCGTCGATGACCTTGGCATCCACGTGCAGGCGCTCGGCGGCCTGCACCACGCCCAGACCCATGCGTTCGCGCGCACTGCGCAGCGTTTCTCCGATTGGGGTGTTCTCGTCCATGCTCTCGGGCCTTAGGGTCGCTGCGCGCCAGCGGGGCCCTGCAGCAACTGCGGCAGCGCGCGTGCCTGCGCGGAATCAGGAAAATCGCGCCGCAACAGCCGCGCGTAGTTGTCGGCAACGGGCCGATCGCCCTGCGCCATTGCCGCACGCACACCCAGCAGCAATACATCTGGAGACTTGCGGCCGATGGCCAGGAAGCGATCGACCGCACCGCGGGCCTGATCGGGCTTGCCGATACTGAGCTGCAGGTCCGCCAACTCGATCACAGCCGGATAGTAGTCGGGTCGCAGAGCGATCGCCCGCTCCAGGTAGGGCACCGCATCGGCGTTGCGCTTGTCCGAGCGCAGGCATATCGCTGCATTCGTCGCGGGCACCCAGGGCGTGCTGTACAGCGGATCACGCATCGTGCCATCAAACAGCTTCAGCGCCGGATCGACCTTGCTATTGCGGCACAGAAACGCGCCGTAGGCATTGCTGACGTCCGCGTTGTTCGGTACCAGCTTCAGCGCAGCCTGGTAATGACGCTCGGCCTCTGGCACCTGATTGATCTGCTCGTTCAGCAGCGCCAGGGCGTACTGCGTCTCGTAGCTGCGCGGATCCTGCTTCTCGGCCTTCTCGAGCTTTTCCTTGGCCTGGGCGAGATTGCCCTGCTGCAGATAGGCCACACCCAGGCGCACATTGGCGTTGGCGGCTTCTTTCGAATCGATGGGCCGCTTGGGGTTTGAGCTCACACAGGCTGCCAGCACCACCAGTGCCGCTGCCAGCACCATGTTCCGAGACACGATACAGCGTGGGCTCACGAGTGCAGCCTCGCGCGCGGCGGTTCAGCCACCACCGGCGTGGCGATGCGTTTTGCGCCCATCCGGACGGTGGTGCGATCTGTGACACGGCCCACCAGCTGGCCGCAGGCCGCATCGATGTCGTCACCCCGGGTTCTGCGAATCGTCGCCATGACACCACCCTTGAGGATCTGGTCCAGGAATGCCTTGATGACTTCGGGCCTGGAACGCCGGTACTGCGTGCCGGGAAACGGGTTGAACGGTATCAGGTTGACCTTGGCCGGCCGGCCCTTGAGCAGCCGCGCCAATGCGCGCGCCTGCGCTGGGGAATCGTTGACGCCATCGAGCATCACATACTCGAAGGTGACGCTGCGGCCGTTCTGCTCATCGATGTAGTGCCAGCAGGCTTCGAGCAGCTCGGCGATGTTGTGGCGGCGGTTGATGGGCACCAGCTCGCTGCGCAGCTCGTCGTCGGGCGCATGCAGGGACACGGCCAGTGCCACGTTGCTTTCTTCAGCCAGCTTGTAGATCTGCGGCACCAGCCCACTGGTGGAAAGCGTGAGCCGGCGGCGCGAGAAATCAAAGCCGAGATCGTCGAGCAGGATGCGCATGGCCGGCACGACATTGCGAAAATTCGCCAGCGGCTCGCCCATGCCCATCAGCACCACATTGCTGATGAGCCGGTCATCGCCGGCTTTGAATCCCAGTTCCTTCTGCGCCAGCATCACCTGGCCGACGATCTCCGCAGTACTGAGATTGCTGTTGAAGCCCTGCTGGGCCGTGGAGCAGAAACTGCAGTCCATCGCACAACCCACCTGCGAGGAAATGCACAGCGTGGCGCGGCCTTCATCCGGGATGTACACCATCTCGATGCCCTGATTGGTGCCATTGGCTTCACCAGCCTTCAGCATCCATTTCACGGTGCCATCGGCGGCATCCTGCCGCGTGATGATCTCGGGCAACCGGATCTGCGCCAGCTCCTTCAACTGCGCGCGGAAATCCTTGGCCAGATCCGTCATCGCATCGAAGTCGAGTTCGGCGCGCTTGTAGATCCACTGGAACAACTGACGCGCGCGAAAGGCCTTGCCGCCGCGCTCGATGCACCAGGCTTCGAGTTCGGGACGGGTCAGGCCAACCAGATTGACGCGCGCTTCAGTCATTGGTGTCCGCGATCAGCGGCTGTGGATCTCGGTCTGCGCGAAGAAGTACGCGATCTCGATCGCGGCATTCTCGGCAGAGTCGGAACCGTGCACGGTGTTGGCTTCGATGCTTTCAGCCAGATCGGCGCGGATGGTGCCGGGGGCCGCCTTCTTGGGATCGGTGGCGCCCATGATCTCGCGGTTTTTCAGTACCGCGTTGTCGCCTTCCAGCACCTGCAGCATTACCGGGCCGGAGATCATGTAGGTGACCAGATCGTTGAAGAACGGCCGCGCCTTGTGCACGGCGTAGAAGCCTTCAGCTTCGGCCTTCGACAGATGGGTGAGCTTGGAGGCCACGATCTTGAGGCCCGCCTTCTCGAAGCGGCGATAGACCTCGCCGATCAGATTGCGGGCGACGCCATCGGGTTTAACAATCGAAAAAGTGCGCTCGAGCGCCATGACAGTCTTACTCCGGCCGTTGATAAAAAGTGCCGGATTTTACCTGTTCAGGGCCTCCCTGAGCAATTGTAACGGGGAAGTAAATCCCCGATTTTCAATGACTTGTCGGCGCGCTGCCCAGGGGCAAACTAGACGTTGAAGCTCTCGCCGCAGCCGCATTCGCCCTTGATGTTGGGGTTCTGGAAGCGGAAGGCCTCGTTGAGGCCCTGTTTGACGAAGTCCACGGTGGTGCCGTCGATGAACTTCAGGCTTTCGGGATCGACATAGACCTTCACGCCCTGGTCCTCGAACACCACGTCCTGGGGCATCACCTCATCGGCATAGTTCACGACATAGGCGAAGCCCGAGCAGCCGGTCTTGCGCACCCCCAGCTTCAGCCCCGCGCCGTGACCACGCGCGGCGATGAACTTCTGGATGCGGTCGGCGGCAGCCGGTGTCAGCGAGATGGCCATGTATTCCTCGTAAGTCACGCGCGAGACGCGATCATCAGCGCATCTTCGATAATGAGCATCCTGCCCAATTTTTCAACCGGTGCGTTCACGGACTGACGCCATTGTTCGGGGGTGCCCGGCGCGAGCGCGTCCAGACTGCGTCCCGGCAGCAGCTGCCGTACATGGTTGCAGGCGGCAATGGTGTGCGGACAGCCATAGACCTGAACCTGCGCCCCGCGGACGGTGCGACCCTCGACCTGCAGCGCGAAGCGTACCCAGGCTCCGATGCGTTGAGCGCCGGCCTCGCCTATCTGCAGGCTGCAGCCGCTGGCAGGCGCAGGCGGTCGCTCGGGAGAAAGACTCCACAGCGCCGTGTGTGCGCGGCGCACTGCGGCAATAGCGTTGTCTATATCCCTGTCGGTTGTTCCACGACCCAGGCTGAAGCGCAGCGAACTCTGCGCCAGTTCGGTGTCGCGCCCCAGCGCCCGCAGCACGAACGAGGGCTCGGCGCTGCGGGAATTGCAGGCCGAACCGGTTGAAAGGACCAGTTCCGGCAAGGCGCTGAACAGGCTCTCTCCTTCCACGCCTGCGAAGGTGACGTTCAGGATGTGCGGCGCGCGTGCGATGGGGTGCCCGTTCAGCAGCACGCCCGGCAGATCCTTCAGACCCTGCCACAGGCGCTCGCGCAGCGAGGTGAGGCGCGCGCTTTCCGCAGTCATCGCTTCTTTGGCCAGCTGTGCGGCCAATCCGAAGCCGGCGATCTGATGGACGGCCAGCGTGCCGGCCCGCAGGCCGCGCTCATGGCCTCCACCCAGCATCTGCGCCGCGATTCGACCGCGATGCGCCGGGGATACGTACAGCGCGGCAACACCCTGCGGCCCGCCGATCTTGTGAGCGGTGAATGAGGCCAGCGCCACGCCATCGAGCGGCAGTGGCAACTTGCCGGCGCTCTGGCAGGCATCGACATGCAGCGCGACGCCATGTCGCGCGCAGACTGCCGCAAGCGCCGCCACATCCTGCGCTACACCAGTTTCGTTGTTCACATGCAGCAGGGACACGAGCAGGGTTTCCGGCCGGATGGCCGCTTCCAGTGCGGCAGGATCGAGCAGGCCGTCGCTCGCGGGTTTCAGGATGCTTACCGCGATACCGAGATCCTCCAGTGCGCGCACCGGCTCGAGCACTGACTTGTGTTCGGTAGCCAGCGTGATGACATGCGGAGCGGCGACCTGCGACTTCAGCTTGCGAGCCAGCGCCAGTCTCGCGGTGCCGGTGATCGCCAGGTTGTTCGATTCGGTGGCGCCAGAGGTGAATACGATGTGCCCGGGCGCAACCCCAATCAGCGCCGCCACCTGTGCGCGCGCGGCTTCGACCAGCGCGTGCGCCTGCTGTCCCGGTGCATGCGCGGAGGCCGCGTTACCCAGTGGCATGGCCAGCACTTCCGCCATGCGCTGCACGACCCGCCCATCCACCGGCGCGGTGGCAGCGTAGTCGAGATAGATCGGCGCGGTGATGTCAGTGTTCATCGCCGGCCTTGCGGCGTCGCTTCTGCACCGCAGTGAGAATGCCACGCAGGATGTTCACCTCATTGGCATCCACCTCCGCACGATTGAACAGACGACGGATGCGACCGATGAGATTGGCGCCGCTGGCTGTGCGGTCGCGGAAATCCACTTCGTTCATCACCTGCTGCAGGTGGGTGTAGAACTGCTCCATCTGTGTCGGAGTGGCCAGTGGCACTTCGCGTGGCGGCACCGCAGAACCCACATCGTGCTGCGCCATTCGGATTTCATAGGCGATGAGCTGCGCGGCCATGGCGATGTTCAGCGACTCGTACTCGGGGTTCGCAGGAATGCGCAACAGCGCGTGCGCCATCAGCAAGTGTTCGTTCGACAGACCGAAGCGTTCGGTGCCGAATACAACGGCCACGGCACCTGCACCAGCACGCGCTTCGGACACGATGCGCTCCGCCGCCTGGCGCGCCTCCAGCACGCGGAAATGCTGCTCGCGCATGCGCGCCGTGGTGGCCAGCACCAGCCCGCAGTCGCTGATGGCCTCCGCCAGTGTTGCCACCACGCGAGCACTGGCCAGCACGTCATCGGCGCCGGATGCGCGTGCCGTGGCCTCCGGATGCGGAAATTCGCGCGGATTCACCAGCACCAGCTCGGCCAGTCCCATGTTCTTCATCGCACGCGCCACAGCCCCGATGTTGCCGGGATGGGACGTGTCTACGAGCACGAAGCGGATGGGCAGTGCGGTCATTTAACGTGTTGTGGCCGATGAGCGCAGGGCAAGGCCGCGGCCTGATGGTATTCTACCGCGCCGCCAGCCTCGCCCAGCGCCAAACCTATGCATCCGTATCTGAACACCGCCGTGAAGGCTGCCCGCAAGGCCGGCGAAATCATCGTGCGCGGACTGGCGCGCTTCGAAGGCATGGAAACAGCTTCGAAGGGCCTGAACGACTACGTCACCAGCGTCGATCACGCGGCCGAGGCCGCCATCATCGAGACGCTGCGGGAATACTATCCGCACCACGCCTTCCTGGCCGAGGAGAGCGGCGCCAGTGGCGAGGGCGACATCGTGTGGATCATCGATCCGCTCGATGGCACCACGAACTTCATGCACGGCTTCCCCACCTTTGCGGTGTCCATCGCCTGCCAGATGCATGGGCGCATGGAGCACGCGGTGGTCTACGACCCCATGCGGCAGGAGATCTTCACCGCCACGCGCGGCGCGGGCGCCTATGTGGAAAACAAGCGCCTGCGTGTCAGCCGCCAGCGCACGCTGGAAGGCGCACTGATCGGAACCGGGTTTCCCTATCGCGACAATCTGCAGCTGCTCGATCCCTACATGGCGATGATGAAAGCGGTGATCCAGCGGGCGTCGGGACTGCGCCGGCCTGGTGCTGCAGCGCTCGACCTGGCCTATGTGGCTGCAGGCCGCACGGATGGATTCTGGGAGATCGGACTGAAGCCCTGGGATACGGCCGCTGGCACATTGCTGATTCGCGAGGCCGGCGGATTGGTGGCCACGCTCGATGGCGGCGAATATAAGCAGAACGGCAACATCGTCGCGGGCACGCCGCGGGTGTTCAATGAATTGCTCGAAACGCTTGCGCCTTTCCTGACGGATGAGCTGAGAGAGAACGCCTCGGCCGGAAAATAACTGCCGGCCGCGCCGTCAGTGGCATTCGAAATCGTCGGCGCCGACCGGCTTGCAGAAATCGCTCCACTTGCCACTCTTGCGCCAGTAGTCGACCAGCCCCAGGTCACGGACCAGGCGTTTGAATTCTGGATCACTGCGGAAGCTGTCCCAGAAGGGAAACCACAGGTAGAAGATATCCGGGCCGTGAAAGTCCACGTAGCTGCGCCGGAACGCCGCCAGCGAGAGCTCCTTGTCGCGCAGATAGCCGGCGTAGAGCGCGGCGTAGATGCTCTCGCCCGAAGTTGAAGAAGGATCCGTGACAACAGCGCGCAGGATGGCCAGCGCGTTCCTGTCGTCGATCCTGCCGGTTGGAATTCTCTGCTGCGACGCGTGCCGCGCGAGTAAACGCAGTACGGGCTGCATGCGCTCCCGGGCGGCCGATGCATCGATCTTGCCGCTCATCATCCTGCGCGTGCCCTCCATATCATCGATCGACCTATGATCGCCCTCCAGCGCCTTGCTGCGCAGATATTCCACCTCGACGTCCTGGCCGCGGTGGGCCAGCAGCAGCATGGTCTGCCACACGTCAGAGGCCTGCAGCGATAGCGGATCGGCTTCATGCCGGCGCTGCGCGATGGGAACCGCTTCATCGATGCGACCGGTGTTCCACAGGAACAGGGTATCGACTCCGCCGTGAGTGATGCCCGGGCCGGCGCCAACATCCACGCCGAAATCGGCACCAGCGGCGCGCGCCTTTTCCAGCGCAGACTCGGCTTCCTCCCAGCGATGCTGATCCGTCAGCTGCCCGGCCAGGATGGACTGTGCCTGCCAGCTGTCCGGCGCGAGGGAGACCACATGCGCGCCCACCTGCTCCATTTCCCGTCGGACATCGGCGCTGCTGGGCGAGAACATCAGGGTGCCTGCGAGGTCGTAGTACAGACCGCTCCACGCGCTGACGAAGGAAGGATCTAGTCGCACCGCCTCGCGATAGTACGGCGTGGCCTTGTCGCCGCTGTGCTGCCGATCCAGTGCCTTGGCACGCAGATACTGATCGTAGGCATCCAGATTGGTAGTGCCGCCACGCGCGCGCGCCATGGCCCCAACATCCAGTGCAACGCTGAGCGCACCGGTTACTTCTTTCGCGATCTCGTCCTGGATGGCGAACACATCCTTCAGTTCGCGCTCATAGGTCTTCGACCACAGATGCGCGTTCGACTGTACATCGATCAGCTGCGCGGTGATGCGCAGCTGCTGCCCCGCCTTGCGCACGCTGCCTTCCAGGATGCGCGTGACGCCGAGCTGCTTGCCGATGCTGCGCAGATCCTCGCTCTTTCCCTTGAACGCAAAACTGGAGGTGCGGGCGGTGACGCGCAGATCCTTGACCTGCGCGAGCTGGTTGAGGATTTCCTCGGTCAGCCCATCCGAGAAGTATTCCTGTTCGGGATCCGACGACAGATTGACGAAGGGCATCACCGCCAGCGTGACAAGTGAAGACGCGGCGTGGGGAGCAGCAGCGGCGGAGGATGCAGCCATGCCCGGCAGAACATCTGCGCCACGTTTTGCGAACAGCCAGTAGCCACCGCCCAGCAACAGCAGAGCCGCCACAGCAATGGCGATGATGCGACGGGCGGACGGTGATCGAGTCACAGAGCCATTCGCCGTGGCAACTGAGGCAGTCGCGGCCGGCTGCATCGGTGCGACGCCACCCATGAATCGGCGCAGGCCGGCAATGAACGACTGCCAGGCCTGATCATCCCGATTGCCCTTCCAGCCCGACAGATCCGCCGTCTGAGTCAGCTCGAACAGGATGGGTCGCTTGCAAGGTTCGATCATCACGGGGACGAGGCGCCGGCCGGCATGCGCCTGCGTGGCCTCGGCCCGCACCCAGCGCGACTCCACCGACTTCTTCGACCAGAGCACGATGACGGCGCGAGCGCTCTCCAGTGCTTTTTCGGTGATCTGGTCGAAAGCCTCGCCGGGATTCAGCGCCTGGTCCCACCACACGCTGAAACCCTCGCCCTGCAGCCCCTCCGTGAAACGGCGGGCCACCGCCTGATCCTCGCGGCTGTAGGAGAGAAAAATGTCGTGCATGCGCGGCGGGACTCGATCCTTTGAGCCTTTCGGGGCCGATGGATTCTACGCCGGGGTTCCCGGCTCCTGCGAGGCGTACTACAGTGCCGCCCTGACCGAACAACACAAATGACGGGGGAATCATGAATCCGCGATTACTCGGCGCAGGTTTCGTTCTGGCCATGCTCGGTACCGCAGTCGCGGCGGCGCAGACTCTGACGCCCGCCGCTGGTGCTGCGGCCCCTCGCCCCGCAGCCGGCGGCGGCGCAGCCGCGCCGCGCGTGACGCGTCCGCCGCTGTTCCTGCGTGAGGAATGGAAGCAGAACGCGAAGGGTGGAGAACACGGCGTGGAGCCCGGATCGGTGGGCAATCCCGATCTCGAAGCGCACATGCATGTGCCAGCCGGCGAGATCCTGCTGACGGGCAACGCAGGCGACGAGAACAATCCCATCCACCTGTGGACCGGCATGTGCACCACGCCTTGCGCCGCCACCTTGCGCAGCAAGACGCAGATGGCGGACTTGACCGGACTTGCACGCATCCGCTGGAATACAAAGATGTCGGGCTTTCACCAGGTGCGGCCGGTGGTGAAGCTGGCCGACGGCACGTGGCTGGTGGGCGATCAGGCGTCCGGCGGCACGCGCGACTGGCTGCTGAGCGAGATCCCTTTCGCCGACCTGCACTGGATGAAGCTGGATATCGCGCGCGTAGTGGCCACCGGAGGGCTTCTCGAGAAGGTGGACCTGTCACAGGTGGATGAGATTGGCTTTGCCGATCTGACGCCCGGCAGCGGTCACGGTCCGGGCGGATGGTCCGACGTGGCGCAGATCGAGGTCTACGGCAAAGCCGTGTCGCGCTGACACGGCACAGCATTGCGCTGCTGCTAGTTCGAGTCCTCGTCGCGCAGCAGCAGCGCGTGCCAGCCCGTGCGATAGGTTTCAAAGCCGGGTGATGCGGCGTGGCAGATCATCACCGGCTGTCCCGCCACCACAGTGGACACCACGCCGCGCTTCTCGCGGAACAATTCGTTCCGCTCGGGGAAATCCAGTGTCAGCACGCCGTGGCGGCGTGAGCTGTCCGCCAGGATGCGGCCCTTGTCATCGACCAGGCAGATACGCGTGCGCGCACGCTCTGCATCCGAAAGCGGGATCTGCTCCACCACCGTCTGCCCCAGCGCCTGCCATTTGAACAGGATGCCCAGCACGCCCAGTGGCTTGCCGAAGGGTGAATCCGGGTCTCGCACCGCGCAGGAATAGGTCAGCGTGCTCTGCCGCTCGACCAGCGGCGAATCGTGCATGGACTCGAATCCGAACTCACTGCCACTGCGTGTGGTCAGCGCGGCACGGAACCACTCGCAGTCGCGCACCTGCGCGCCCACGGACTTGAAGCGATGGGGACGGCCGTTCGCCACTACACGGCCCTGCGTGTCGGCGATCACCAGATCCGCGTACACGGTGTAGGAATCCAGGATCTGCCCCAGGCGCTTGCTCGCGTGGCGCAGCGACTCGGGCGTACTTTCTTTCAGGCATTGTGCCACTGCGGGCTCGGTGGCCCACCAGCGCACATCGCAGCTGCGTTCGTACAGATTGCGGTCGACGATGTCGATGGCGTTGTACGCCAGGTCGCACAGGCGTTGCGCGATCACATCCTCGTTCAGCACGCGCAGCACCGTGTCTAGCTCGGCGCCCATGGACTGCGATTCGCGCACCATGCCCACCGCGGCATCTTTCATGTTCGTCGACAGGCGCGTCAGCTCCTGCCCCACTACGCCGAAGCCAGCGCCGGCCGCACCGGCGCGCGCGGCCTCGATGCGCGCATTCATCGACAGCAGATGAATGCTGCGATTGATGTCCTGCAGGCGATCGACCGCGCCGATGACATGCGCGCCCATGGACTGCGACAGCGCCACGACACGGGCGATGAGATCTTCGGTGGAAAGCGCCGAACCTTCCCTGTCATTGGTGTGCACTACCACTGCAGACACGCGCGAACCTCCATGTTCCTGCGTTTCAGAATGCAGTGTTTGCGCGGGTATTTCCGTGCGTTGCGTTGCACTAACAACGCGGTACGAAAGGGTTACAGCTGCTTGCTTAGGGCAAACAACTATTCGAGGCGCGCGCGATGGCCGTGGAAATTCGCAATCGCAAGACCACAGGCCACGCTGGTGAACGGATCATGTCCTTCCACACGCTGCGGGAACTGATCTTCCAGCAGCTTTCGCACAGCGACGATTTCGGATGTGCCCCCCGTGCGGATGACCACGTTGATTTCGCCCTGCGCAATGCAGGCCCGTGCCAGCACGGTATCGACGCACTCACGGGTGCGCGCGAGCACGGGCGCGAGAATGGCGTCGAGCTGCGCGCGGCTGAAAGGTACGTTGAGATTCAGCTCCGGAATGTCGATGGAGGTCTGCAAGTCCGAGGACAGCTGCACCTTGGCGCGGCGGATGGCCTGGAAGCAGTTGTGGCTGTAGTTGAAGCTGATCAGGTCCAGCAGCCGCTGGAATTTTTCCGCGCCGGGTCCGCCGCGCGCAATGCGATCCACCACCATGGCGCGCGTGTAGTTCTGATTGAGCAGAAAAGTCGTGGGCCAGTTGAGCAGACCGGACTCGAATTCGTGAAAAGGGAACAGCGTGTCGACGCGCCGGCCGTCGACATCACGCACCCAGCGCTCACCCTTGCCCAGCTCCGGGAACAGCATGTGCTCGAAGATGAGCTGGTCGATGCGATCGCCGCCCAGCGCCATGCCATGCGTGGCCAGCACTTCGAAGCGCGTGCCGTCGAAGCGCACCACGGCCAGATCGAGCGTGCCGCCGCCGAAGTCCACCGTCAGCGCAATACCCTCTTCGCGATGCCGCGCGCCGTGCAGCCAGCTCAGGGTGGCGGCCACGGGTTCCGGGTAGAACTCGGCAATGGAGAATCCGGCATGCTCATAGGCCTCGGTGAGGCGCGCCACGGCCACACCATTGCGCGCATCGGCACGGCCTTCGAAAGTCACCGGCCGCCCGGCATGCAGGGCGGGCAGCGGCGGCGATCTCTCTTGTTCCAGCGCTTCACGGATATGCGTGAGGATGGGGGTGAGCAGCGCGACGATGCGATAGTGCCGCTCGAACACCGACAATCGCTCGATGTCCGGATCGCCCAGCAGTCGCTTCAGACCCAGGAACAGCCTTCCCGGCAGCGTGCGGTCGTACAGCGGCCCGTACAGCGTGTGGCGCTGGGTTTCCAGCCGCGAGATGTCATCGCCGGTGTTGTTGCCGGTGACGGAAGAAGCCGATTCGCCGATGACCTCGGCCACAAGCTCCACACGCCGGCCACGGTTTTCTTCCACGTAACGATCGATGGCGGGGCTGCCGGTAAGGGCCGCAAAATTGCGATCGAGGTGAATGGCCGTGGGCATGATGGGATTGCCGCCCTCCAGCCGCACGCGGTGCAGTTGCTCGCCATCGAACCAGGCCGCCGCGGAATTCGATGTGCCGAAATCCAGGCCGATGCCGATCCGCTTCGCGCCCTCGGCCACCGTTCAGCCGCCCAGATAGGCGCTGCGCACCTTGGGATCCGAACGCAGCGCCGCGGAATCATCCTGCAGGATCACGCGCCCGGTCTCGAGCACGAAGCCATGCGTGGCGATCTCCAGCGCAAGATTCGCGTTCTGCTCCACCAGCAGGATGGTGATGCCGCGGCTGCGATTGATGGCGACGATCTGCTGGAAGATCGACTTCACCAGCAGCGGCGCAATACCCAGCGAGGGCTCATCCAGCATCAGGAATTTCGGCTGGCTCATCAGCGCGCGCCCAATGGCCAGCATCTGCTGCTCACCGCCCGACAGCGTGCCGGCCAGCTGCTTTTCGCGCTCGGCCAGGCGTGGAAACACGCTGAACACATAGTCGCGCTCGCGGCGGATGGCTTCACGATCACGCTGCAGGTAGGCGCCCATCATCAGGTTCTCGCGCACGGTGAGATTCGCGAACACCATGCGCCCTTCCGGAACCTGGCACAGGCCGCGCTCGACGATGTCGCAGGCCTTGAGGCCATCGATGCGCTCACCGTTGTAGGTGATCGTGCCGGCCTGCGGCCGCACCAGCCCCGACACGGCGCGCAGCGTGGTGCTCTTGCCGGCACCATTGCTGCCGATCAGCGTCACGATGCTCTTCTCCGGCACCGACAGCGACACGTCATGCAGCGCCTTGATGGCGCCGTAGGAGACGGAAAGGTTCTCGATGGCCAGCATCAGGCGTTCGCCACCACAGCCGGCGTCTCTTCGCCCAGATACGCCTCGATCACCTTCGGATTGGCGCGCACCTCGGCCGGATTGCCCTCGGCGATCTTCACACCGTGATCGATCACCACGATGCGCTCGCACACCTTCATCACCAGCGTCATGTCATGCTCGACCAGCAGGATGGCGATGTTGAAGCGCTGGCGGATTTCGGCGATCAGGCGCGTAAGTTCGGCCTTCTCGGTGGGGTTCATGCCCGCGGCCGGCTCATCCAGCAGCAGCAGCTTCGGCTGCGTGGCCAGCGCGCGCAGAATCTCCAACCGTCGCTGGTTGCCATAGGGCAGGCTGCGCGCCGGTTCGTCGGCCAGCCGCTGCAGATCGAAAATCTGCAGTAGCTCACGCGTGCGTGCCGCGATCTCCTTCTCTTCGGCACTGAAGCGCGACAACCGCAGCAGCGAAGAGATGGAGTGATTGCGCAGGTGGCGATGAAAGGCCACGCGTACGTTGTCGGACACCGA
>DATNCK010000017.1:0-2127 GCA_035571575.1 Steroidobacteraceae bacterium
TATCCGCCGCATCGATGCCGTGCTTGAGGCCATGGCGGCCGTGGGGCTGCCATTGCAGGTTCATGGTGAGGTCACCAGCCACGAGGTGGATGTCTTCGACCGCGAGGCGCGGTTCATCGACACGGTGCTCGCACCGCTGCGCGCACGGCTGCCGCAGCTGCGCATCGTGTTCGAGCATGTCACCACGCAGGCAGCGGTGGAATTCGTGCGCGCGCAGGACACCGGCGTGGCGGCAACGATCACTCCGCAACACCTGGCCCTGAATCGCAACGCGCTGTTTACGGGTGGCATCCGGCCGCATCACTACTGCCTGCCGGTGCTGAAGCGCGAGCGCGACCGGATGGCGCTGCTCGATGCCGTGTGCGCGGGCGATGCGCGCTTTTTCCTCGGCACTGACAGCGCACCCCATGCGCGGCACACGAAGGAAGCCGCCTGCGGCTGCGCCGGAATCTACTCCGCACACGCGGCCATCGAGTTCTACGCGGAAGTGTTCGAGCAGGCCGGCGCACTGCCTCGCCTCGAAGCCTTTGCCAGTGAATTCGGTCCGCGTTTCTACGGACTGCCGCTGAACAGCGAGCGCATCCTGCTGCAACGGGAATCCTGGACCGTGCCCGACCATTACGCCTTTGGCACAGATACGCTGGTACCCCTGCGCGCCGGCGAAACGCTCGGCTGGCGCTTCCTCGGCGCCACCAACTGAGAACTCAATGAGCGCAAATGAACTCGCAGCGCGGCGCTTCCGCGGCTTCCTGCCCGTGGTCGTCGACGTGGAGACCGGCGGTTTTCACTCGCGCACCGATGCGCTGCTGGAAATCGCCGCGGTGCTCATCGAAGTGGACCAGCAGGGTCGCGTGCGACGCGGCGCCACGCATGCGTTTCATGTGCAGCCCTTCGAGGGTGGCAGGCTCGATCCGGCATCACTGGAAGTAAATGGCATCGACCCCTGGCACCCGCTGCGACCGGCGATTCCCGAAGCGGACGCGCTGCAGCGGCTGTTCCGCGAGATCCGCACCGCCATCCGCGCGCACGGCTGCCGTCGCGGCATCCTGGTGGGCCACAACGCCGCCTTCGATCTGGGTTTTCTCAATGCCGCGGTGGAACGTACCGGCATCAAGCGCAACCCTTTCCATCCGTTTTCATGTTTCGACACCGCGACGCTGGCAGGTGCGGCGCTGGGTCAAACCGTGCTGGCACGCGCTGCCACAGTGGCCGGCATCGACTTCGACAACCGCGAAGCCCACTCGGCCGCCTACGATGCCGAGCGCACGGCCGACCTGTTCTGCCACATCTGCAATGTGATGCACGACAGCTTCCTGCGCGCCGAGGAAAAAGCACGCGCGCTGGGCTGGAAGGACGGCGCACCCGCGCCGCTGGATCTGATCGAAGAGGACTGAATCCCGCTGCGCCAGGCGCAGCGACAGGGATCAGGCAGCCGACTTGCGGGTAGCCTCGTCGATGACCTGCTTCAGCTCACCGCTCTTCAACATCTGCATGGCGATGTCGCAGCCGCCGATCAGCTCACCATTCACATAGAGCTGCGGATAGGTGGGCCAGTTGGAGAAGCGCTTGAGTTCGTCGCGCAGCTCCAGGTCTTCGAAGATGTTCACAGCATGGAACGGCGCGTCCACATGTCGAAGGGCCGCAACCGTCTGCGCGGAGAAGCCGCACTGCGGAAAATCCGGCGTGCCCTTCATGAACAGCACCACCGGCTGCGTGGAGAGATGCTGCTTGATGCGTTCGGTGACTTCCATCATTCCGCCTAGGCCTTCACGACCAGTTGATTCCGGATCGACTTCACGCTTTTGACCTTGCGCGCCAGCCGCTCGGCTGTGGCGCGTTGCGCGCCGGTCTTCACATCGCCTTTCAATGTCACGACGCCGTTGTAGGTATCCACATTGATGACGAAAGCGCGGATGCCGGGCTCGGCGATCAGCCGCGCCTTGACATCGGCAGTGATGGCCGCATCCGCCGCGATCCGGTCTGCTGAGCGGTCATCCTTGCCGACGTAGTAGCCGCCAGCGGCTGCACCGCCCACCACGGCCGCCACGCAGCCGCTCAGGGCAAAACCAGCGATCAGAATTCCCAGTGCAGCGCGCTTCATAAATTGAATTATGGGGGTTGCTGGCC
>DATNCK010000018.1:0-8066 GCA_035571575.1 Steroidobacteraceae bacterium
CACCGAGTGCGTGGTCTCGCGCAGCGACTCCATGGTGGCCTGGTCGATGGGCGAAGTCACCGAGGTGTCTTCGATGAAATCGCCAAGGTGTGAATCCTCGTCATCGCCGATCGGAGTCTCCATCGAAATGGGCTCCTTGGCGATCTTCAGCACCTTGCGCACCTTGTCCTCGGGCATTTCCATGCGCACGGCCAGTTCATCCGGCGTCGGCTCGCGGCCCATCTCCTGCAGCATCTGCCGCGAGATGCGGTTCAGCTTGTTGATGGTCTCGATCATGTGCACCGGGATGCGGATGGTACGCGCCTGGTCGGCGATCGAACGGGTGATCGCCTGGCGGATCCACCAGGTCGCATAGGTGGAGAACTTGTAGCCGCGGCGGTATTCGAATTTATCCACCGCCTTCATCAGGCCGATGTTGCCTTCCTGGATGAGGTCGAGGAACTGCAGGCCGCGGTTGGTGTACTTCTTCGCGATCGAGATCACCAGGCGCAGGTTCGCCTCCACCATCTCCTTCTTCGCGCGGCGGGCCTTGGCCTCGCCGATGGAGACTTCGCGGTTGATCTCCTTGATCTCGATGATGCTGAGCTTGTACGACACCTCGAGATCGGCCAGCTTCTTCTGCCGACGCTCGATCTCATCGGTGAAGCGCGCCAGGGCCTGCGAATACTTCTTGCCGCCCTTGACGTGCTTGCCCAGCCACTTCAGGTTGGTCTCGTTGCGCGGGAAGGTGGTGACGAATTCCTTGCGCGGCATGCCCGCATCGCGCACGCAGATCACCATGATCTCTTTTTCGAGCTGGCGCACTTCGCCGATGTGATTGCGCAGCTGGTTGATCAGCGCCTCGAACATGCGCGGCGCCAGCTTCAGCTCCATGAATTCCGCGGCGGCCTTGGCGCGCGACTTCTGCGTCTTGGGGTCAGCCGTGGTCAGCTTGACCATGTTGGCCAGAGCGGCGTGATGCAGCTTGTGCAGCTGTGCAAAACGGCGCGCGGCTTCTTCGGGATCCGGACCCGTATCGACGGCTTCTTCGCTCTCGCCGTCCTCGCCTTCTTCCTCGTCATCCTTTTCCGTTTCCGCGGCGGCCTCGACCACTTCCATCTTGGTCGGGTTCTGCGGCTGCGCGATCACATCGGGCGCATTCGGATCGATGAAGCCCACGATGATGTCGACCAGGCGGCCCTGGCCGGCCTTCACGGTCTCGTAGACATTGAGCACGTGGTCGATGGTGGCCGGATAGTTGGCCAGCGCGCCGCGCACGGTGTCGAGGCCTTCCTCGATGCGCTTGGCAATGCTGATCTCGCCCTCGCGCGTCAGCAGTTCCACCGTGCCCATCTCGCGCATGTACATGCGCACCGGATCGGTGGTGCGACCGAGTTCGGCATCGAGAGCGGCCAGTGCAGCAGCGGCTTCTTCAATCGCCTCATCGTCTGCCGGCGAGGAATTCTCGGTGGCGAGCAGGGGCTCGGAATCCGGTGCCTTCTCGTACACCGGAATGCCCATGTCATTGATCATGTTTACGATGTCTTCGATCTGCTCCGGATCGACGATCTCGCTCGGCAGGTGATCATTGACCTGCGAATAGGTGAGGAAGCTCTGTTCCTTGCCCAGCGCGATCAGCAGCTTCAGCTGCGACTGGCGCTCTTCGGGCATCACCGGCGCGCGCCGCTCGATGGTGCTCAGGGCTTCGGTGTCGGCGCCGTTCTCGCCACGGCGCTTGCGGCCGGGCTTGCCCGGCGCGGCGGGAGGCTGTGCGGCAACAACCTTGGCGAGAGCCGCGACATCAGCAGCGGCGGCTGCCGGCTTGGCACCTTTTGCCGGTTTGGCGGCGGGCACTACAGCGGCAACTTTGGCGGCAGGCTTGGCTGCAGCCACGACCTTGGCTGCTGGCTTCGCCACGGCAACGGGCGCCTTCGTGGGCTTGGCTGCGGCAACCGGTTTGGTCGTGACAGGTTTGGCCGCCTTGGCCACAGGCTTGGCGGCAGCGGTTTTGACAACCGGCTTGGCGGGTTTGCGGGCGGCGGGTTTCTGCGGCTTGCGGGTCGACGCCATGAGATCTCCAGCTACGGTCAGGGGGCGCATCCAATGCCCGCGGGGCACCAGGCGCCTTTAAAGAACCGGCGATTCTAGCGAGTCTTTGGACAAAGTCACGCCGGCCGACGTTCCCTTACTTTTGCGGTGAAATAAGGGATTGCAAGCGCTGTTTGGGCACGACTGTTGCAGTCATTTCTGGCCCCGCCGCAGCAGCTCCAGCAGGCGCTCCCGCTCCTCCTGGTTGAGGCCTGAGCTCTGCTCCTTGCCGATCAGTGCGTCCCTCTCGGCCGCATCGGCGCCCTGGGCCAGCTTCTGCAGGGCGGTGCGCAGCTCCTCGGCGGCCGCTTTCTCGTCTGGAACGATGGAATTCTCCGCCGCCAGGCGGCTCAGCCGCTCGGCGGCCGGGTGATCCCGCCAGCGCTCCAGCAGCTGCGCCGCATGGGTCGCTGGTTGCTGCCGGAGGCTGTCGAGCAGCTCGCGCAGGATGTCCATGCCGGGCTCATCCAGGGCATCCAGGGCCTCGCGCTCTGATTCGGTGACGCGGGCAGCTATGACCGGAAAAAGCAGCAGATTCTGCACCGCCTGGCGCACGAGAGGGCCCCGGCCGGTGCTCCGGGCAGTGCGAGGCACGCTGCGGCGTTGAGGCGCTGAACGCTCCGCACCTGTCGCGGCCGCGGTCGCCTCCGGCGCAGCAATCGGGCCGACTATCTTCATGAACCGCTCGGCGGTCACGCCGATGGCCTCGGCCAGCCGGTCCAGCAGCAGCTCGCGATAAGGGCCGTCGGGCACCCGTTCGAGCAACGGTCGCGCCTCGGCCACGAAACGCGCCTTGCCGTCGGCGTGGGCAATGTTGATGGCCTCAGCCAGATGCGTCACCAGGTATTCGGACAGCGGCAGGGCCCGGGCATAGCGCGCCTCGAAGGCGGCCTGGCCTTCCTTGCCTACGAGCGTGTCCGGGTCTTCGCCGTCGGGCAGGAACAGGAATTTCAGCTCGCGGCCGGCGGTGGCCTCAGGCAGGGCATTCTGCAGCGCGCGCCAGGCCGCGGCGCGGCCGGCCTTGTCACCATCGAAGGAGAAGATGATCTCGCTCACCAGCCGGAAGGCGCGCTTCAGATGCTCGGGCGTGGTCGATGTGCCCAGCGTCGCCACGGCGTAGCCGACGCCACTCTGATGCAGCCGGACCACGTCCATGTAGCCCTCCACCACGATCAGCCGTGTCAGCGCGGCGCGGTTCTGCCGCACCTCGTAAAGACCGTAGAGCTCACGACCCTTGTGGAACAGGGGTGTCTCGGGCGAGTTCAGGTACTTCGGTTCGCCCTGGTCGAGGATGCGGCCACCGAAGGCGATGACGCGCCCACGCGCATCGCGGATCGGAAACATCAGTCGGTCGCGGAAACGGTCGTAGTGACCATCGCCGCTGTCGCGCGCAATGACGAGGCCGGTTTCCAGCAGCTTTTGGCGCGAGGCATCGCTGGCGCCGAAGCGCTTCAGCACCTCATTCCAGCTGTCGGGGGCATAGCCGATGCCGAAGGAGGTCGCGATCTCGCGTGTGAGCCCGCGCTTCTTCGCGTACTCGCGCGCCTTGTCGCTGGCTGCGAGCTGCTCCTGATAGAACGTGGCCACCTTGGCCATCAGCGTGTACAGGTCATCGCTGACCGCAGGTGCGGCCGGCATCGTGCCCTGTTCGCGCGGCACTTCGATGCCCAGCCGCTGCGCCAGGTCCTCGACCGCCTCGACGAAGGGCAGGCGGTCGTAATTCATCAGGAACGACAAAACCGTGCCGCTGGCGCCGCAACCGAAGCAGTAATAGAACTGCTTGACCGGATTCACCCAGAACGAGGGCGTTTTCTCCTGGTGGAAGGGGCAGCAGGCGCGGTATTCACGGCCGGCGCGCTTCAGCGGCACGCGCGCGTTGATGATCTCCACGATGTCGGCCTTGCCGACCAGATCGTCGATGAATGCCTTTGGGATGCGGCCGGACATGGAATGCCAAGGGTACTGATACCATCTGGAAAAGTCGCCGGAACGGCTCAAAGGGGGATGGGTGATCGACGAGAAGGCACTGTACCGAAGGCTGCGCTGGCGGGTCGTCCCCTACTTGCTGCTGCTGTACGTGATCGCATGGTTCGACCGCGTCAACATCGGCTTTGCAGCGCTGCAGATGAATGCCGACCTGGGCTTCAGTCCCGCGGTGTACGGCATGGGTGCCAGCATTTTCTTCGCCGGCTACGCACTGTTCGAGGTGCCCAGCAACCTGATACTGGCGCGCGTGGGCGCGCGGCGCTGGATCGCGCGGATCATGGTGACCTGGGGACTGCTGTCGGTCGCGATGATGTTCGTGCGGGGCCAGTGGAGCTTCTACGCCGTGCGCTTCGCGCTGGGTGTGGCTGAAGCCGGTTTCCTGCCCGGCATCCTCTACTACCTCAGTGCCTGGTTTCCCAAGGCCGAACGTGCGCGCGCGGTGTCGTGGTTCATGTTGGGCATTCCGTTGTCGACGGTGTTTGGTGGGCCGCTGGCCGGCGTGATTCTCGGGCTCGACAATATGCATGGCCTGCAGGGCTGGCAGTGGCTGTTCGTGCTCGAAGGTGTTCCGGCAGTGTTGTTCGGCGTGGTCACCTGGCTGTGGCTGCCGGACAAACCCACGGATGTGCGCTGGCTGAGCGCCAGCGAGCAGCAGCATGTGATGCAGCGCGTGGCCGATGAGGCCGCCGCCACGCGCGCACGTCATGCGGGCAGCATGAGCCTGCGAACCGCGCTGCTGCATCCCACAGTGTGGCTGCTGGCGCTGGTGCTGTTTGCCTGTCAGTGCGGCAGCTACGGACTGACGCTATGGATTCCGCAGATCGTCAAAGGCATTTCGGGTGCCAGCGATCTGATGGTGGGATTCATCGCGGCATTGCCTTACATCGCCGCATCGTTCGCCATGCTCTGGTGCGGCAGTCATTCGGATCGCACCGGTGAGCGCTTCTGGCATGTGGCGTTGCCCAGCTTCATCGGCGCCGCGGGCTTTGCGGCCAGCGCCTTTCTGCTGTCGCCGGTACCGGGGATGATCGCGCTCACCGTCGCGGCGATGGGAGATCTGTGCACGCGCGGGCCGTTCTGGGCGCTGCCCTCGCGGTTTCTGTCGGGCAGTGCGCTGGCGGCCGGTATCGCGCTGATCAACACCATGGGATCGCTGGGCGGATTCGTGGGCCCGAATGTGGTGGGCTGGATAAAAGAAGCCACCGGTGGTTTCACGGGTGGTTTGTTGTTCCTTTCCGGCCTGCTGGTTTTCGCAGGCTGCGGAACTTTGTGGCTGCGTCGCGCGGCGTTGCTGCGGGAATAGCGCGCGCAAGCCAGGCGCAGGCAATGCGCTACAGGTGGATCAGGCCGCGCTTGTGCGCGACGGACACCGCCTCGGTGCGGCTGATGGCATCGAGCTTGGTGAGGATGGCCTTCACATGGGTCTTGGCCGTGCCTTCGGTGATCTTCAGGCGCCGGCCGATGTCCTTGTTGCTGCGGCCTTCCGCCAGCTGCTGCAGCACATCCAGTTCGCGCTGCGTAAGGCTGGGACGCGCCATGCGCTGCAGCGCCTTGGCGGCGATGGCGCCGGAGGTGTACGGCTGGCCGGTGGCGACGGCACGAATGGCCGCGAGAATTTCCTGGCGTGGCGCGTCCTTCAGCAGATAGCCCTTGGCGCCGCGCGACAGGCTCTTGAAGATGTCCTCGTCGCCATCGTACGTGGTCATGATGAGCAGCTGCGCCTTGGGATGACGGCCCAGCACTTCCTCGACCACCGACACGCCATCGCGGCGCGGCATGCGCAGGTCCAGCACCATGACATCGGGCCGGTGTTCGTCATACAGCGCGATGGCGGCATCGCCATCATCCGCCTCGGCCACGACGCGCATGTCTTTCTGCTGGTTGACGAGGTTCGCCAGTCCGTCGCGGACCACCGGATGGTCGTCGACCAGGATCACGCGGATGGTCCCGAGGTCGCTCACGCGCGTGGTGTCGCGCGCGGAATGCGCACGCTGACACTGGTGCCTGCTCCGGGCTCGCTCTCGATGCGCCATTGGCCGCCAAAACTCTCGGCGCGCTCGCGCATGTTGTTGAGGCCGAAACCCTGCTGCGCGTACAGCGCGGGCGCATTGTGCATGCCGGCGCCGTCGTCACGGATGCACAGCAGCAGCGCATCCGCCTCGCTGTTCAGATGGATCTCGATGTTGCGCGGCTGCGCGTGACGCACGGCGTTGATCACGGCTTCCTGCGCGATGCGCAGCAGTGCATGTTCGTGTTCGGGCAGCAGGCCGGTGGCGCCGCCGCCATGGAAAGAGGAAGTGATGCGGCCCGGCACGGTGGAGCGCTCGGCGAGCTGGCGCAGCGCCAGTTCCAGTCCACCCGGACGCGCCTGTTCGTCCGGTCGCAGCGCCAGCACCGAGCGACGCGCTTCGGTGAGTCCCTCGCGCGCGATGTCGCGCACGCGGTTGATGATGCCGGCAAGAGGCGAGCCTTCCATCTGCTCTTCGGCTGCATTGATCTGCATCAGGATGCCGGTGAAGGCCTGCGCGAGACCGTCGTGGATCTCGCGGCCCATGCGGTTGCGCTCGGCCAGCACCGCCGCCTGTTTCGCGCTGTAGAAAAGTCGCTTCAGCGCCAGCGCCAGGGTCACCTGCTGGCACAGCGCCACCAGCAACTCGGACAATTCCAGACTCAGCGGTTCGTGCTGGCGGAAGCCGAGCCCGACCACGCCGAGATTGCGTTCGCCGAATACCAGCGGCAGCAGGCACAGGCTGCCGTGACCGGCGTTGCGATGAAAGTCGATGAGCTGCGGCCAGTCGGGCAACGCCACGCTGCCGTCCAGCCTAAGATGCAGTGGCTCGCGCAGCGTCAGCATCTGCTGCATGAAGCTGGAATCGCGCACCGGAATGCTGGCTGAAAATTCCGCTTCGGTGATGCGGCCGTCGCGCGAGTGGCACACCACCAGCCAGTCGTCGGATTCATAGCCGCTGGCCACCGCGGTGGCCGCTTCAGCGCCCGCATGACGCACCGTTTCCAGCAGCAGGTTGCTGAAGAATTCAGTGGGATGGCTCGCGAGTCGCGTGAGGTTGTTGCGCAGCGCCGCGTTGGCGCGCGCCAGTTCAGCCACGCGCTGCTCGGCAGCCAGTTCGCGTTCACGCCGTACGGCATCCACCAGTCGCTCGCGATGCAATGCCGCACCGATGACGCTGGCCGCGATTTCCAGCGCCGACACCACCGCGGGATCGAAGCTGCGTTGCGCGTGGAAATCATCGAAGCCCACGGCGCCGCCGTATTCATCGTCCACCAGGAAGGGCACGATGATGGAGCTCTTGGCCGAGATGCTGGCGATGCTGCTGTCGGCGGGCCGGTCTTCGTCGCACAGATACACGCTGCGGCCGGCGGAGAACTCGGTGCAGAAACAATCGTTGCGGCGCGGATTCCATTCAGCGCCCGCATCGCGGCCTTCGCTGGCGGCGATGCCCGGTGCGCTCCACTGCGCCTTGATCTCCAGCCAGTGCTCGCCGTTGTCGCAGACCTGTGCCAGGGCCAGCGTGGTGCGATCCACACCGGCGGCCTCGCCGATGAGCTGCAGTACTTCGGACATGCGCGCCATCACATCGGAGGATTCCAGCAGCAGCCGGCTGGCCTGGGCGGTGGCGCCGAGCAGCTGTTCGCGCGACTGCGCGGCGCTGGCGCAGATCGGCGCCATGGGGTTGGCGGCGTTCAAGGCGAGGCTCCGGTACATGGCTGGCTCATCCCGTAGAGTCTAGATCAACCACCAGAAGTGGGGGCATTCCAGCCCCCGCCAAGGGCCTTGTAGACGGCCACCAGGCTGGTGGCCGTGTCGGCGCGGCTCTGCGCCAGGCTGTCTTCGGCCGTGAGCTGGCTGCGTTCAGCATCCAGCACCTGCAGGAAGTCGACGGCGCCGTTCTCGAAGCGCAGTCGGGCCAGCCGTGCGGCGGTCTGGCTGGCATCGGCGGCGGCAGCGAGCTGCACCAGGCGGTCGCGGGCGCGGGCATGGGTGACCAGCGAGT
>DATNCK010000019.1:0-12112 GCA_035571575.1 Steroidobacteraceae bacterium
CACGCGCAGGTCGGGCCTCGTCGTCTCGATCGATGGACGCAGCTTGGTGGTCTCGCGCAACTGATCGCAGATCGCATCTTTCAGCTTCAGCGCGCCGAAATGCGTGTTGTTGATCGCAGGATGCTTGCCGGTGAACTCACAGGCCAGCGTGCCCTTCGAATCCAGGTGCTCGCGCCAGTCGATAGCGCGCGCCAGCGCGTACAGGTCATCAGCCGTGGTCATCGGCCCGCGCCCCACCTCCAGCAGCACACGGCTGGCCAGCCGTGATTCGAGCAGCGCCCGATAGCCAACCATCAGCGTCCCCTCGAAAGAGACGCCGCCACCCGCTTCACGCACACCCTGCCCGCCCAGCGCCGTGATCTCACCAGCGAGCAGATCCGCGAATCCCTTCGGGACCGTGGCAACGAAACGCAGACTGGTCATGAAGGATCCGTCACGCCAGCTCGATCCACGTGGTCTTCAGCTCCGTGAACTTGTCGAAGGCATGCAGCGACTTGTCGCGCCCGATGCCTGACTGCCGGAATCCGCCGAACGGCACCGTGATGTCATCCGCGTCGTAGCAGTTCACGTACACCATGCCGGCCCGGATGGCGCGCGCCATGCGATGCGCGGTGTTCAGATCCTGCGTCCATACCGCGGCCGCCAGGCCGTAGCTGGTGTCATTGGCGATCGCGATGGCTTCCGCCTCGTCGCGGAAAGTGATGGTGGCCAGCACCGGTCCGAAAATTTCCTCGCGCGCAATGCGCATGTCACGCTGCACCTCGTCGAACACCGTGGGCTCGACATAGTTGCCGCCACTGTCCGTGCGTACCTGCCGGCCACCCAGCGCCAGCCTTGCGCCGTCCTGGCGACCCGCGTCGATGTAGCCCAGCACGCGATGCATCTGCTGCGCATCGACAATGGCGCCGAGCCTGGTGGCAGGATCGAGTGGATTGCCGGGCGTCAATTCAGCCGCCACCTTCGCCACCTCTTCCAGCAGCGCATCCTTCAGGCTTTCGTGCACCAGGAACCGCGACCCGGCAGAGCACATCTCCCCCTGGTTGAAGAAGATGGCATAGGCCGCAGCGCGCGCCGCTCGCGGCAGATCGCGGTAGTCAGCCATCACGATGTTGGGTGATTTGCCGCCACACTCCAGCGACACACGCTTGAGGTTCGACTGCGCGGCATAACCCATGATGAGCTTGCCGGTGGCGGTGGAACCGGTGAAGCCTATGCCATCGACATCTCTATGCAGCGCCAGTGCCTTGCCGGCCGTATGGCCGAATCCGGGCACCACATTGAAGACGCCCGGAGGCAGGCCTGCCTCCACCGCAAGTTCAGCCATGACCAGTGCCGTCAGCGGCGACTTTTCCGAGGGCTTGAGCACGACCGAATTGCCGGCGGCGAGTATGGGTCCCAGCTTCCACGCGGCCATGATCATCGGGAAGTTCCACGGCACGATGGCGGCGACCACACCCAGCGGCTCGCGCGTCACCAGCGCCAGCGAATTCGGCCCAGTGGGCGCCACCTCGTCGTAGATCTTGTCTACGGCTTCCGCATACCACTGCATGCAGTTGGCGGCAGAAGGCACATCCACGGCGAGGCTGTCGGAAATGGGCTTGCCCATGTCCAGGGTTTCGATCAGCGCCAGCTCATCCCGATGCGCGCGCAGCAGATCCGCAAAACGCAGCAGCACCTGCTTGCGCTCGCGCGGCGGCCGGCGCGACCAGTCACCGCGCTCGAATACCGCGCGCCCACTGGCCACCGCCGCATCCACATCGCGATCGCCGCCGGAAGCAACGCTGGCAATGACTCGTCCATCGATGGGGCTGATGCAGTCGAAGCTTTCGCCCGACTGCGCCGCGCGAAACTCGCCATCGATGAAAACACCCGTGCGTGGCGTCAGCTGCCGGGCACGCGCATGCCAGTCGGGAAGGGAAGAGGTGCTCATGAGAAACTCCAATAAACGGACGTCCGCGGCTAGAAGCTCGGCGGCGTGCTGCAGCTGACGATTTCACAGACCTCGCGGCCGGGATTGTGGAAGCGATGCGGCAGACTGCTGGCGAAGTAATAGGCCTCACCGGGACCGAGCACGCGCGTTTCGCTGCCCACGGTCACTTCGATGCGCCCGCGCACCACCACGCCTCCCTCCTCACCCTTGTGCGCCAGCATCTCCTCGCCGGTGTCTGCGCCGGGCTCGTAGCATTCGTGGAGCACGGTCATCTGCCGACCACTGCGCGTGGCCGCCACGAGCTTCAGCGAAACCGACTCGTTGCCGATCTCCACCAGCTCATCGGCAGCGTAGAAGCTCGGGGTGCGCTGGTTGAAATCACCGGTGAAGAATTCCGCCAGCGACATGGGGATGCCGTCGAGCAGCTTCTTCAGGGAACTCACCGAAGGACTGACGCGGTTCATCTCCACCAGCGAGATCAGGCCATTGGTCACTCCCGCGCGCCGCGCCAGCTCGCGCTGCGAGAGACCATGCATCTGGCGCAGAGCCCGTATCCGGGCACCCACATCTAAAACACTCATGCGTCTATTATGTTCGACAAACCCTCGTTATTTGGGTATGTGTCGCCGCAACTGTCAACTTTTCTTATCATCGCGACCTAAGTCGCCCGTGGAGCCGCCCATGAATGCCCGCCCTGAAGATTTCGCCGCCCGTGCCCTCACCCGTGAGGAGCTGGAAGCGCACTGGATGCCCTTTACCGCCAATCGCAGCTTCAAGAACAAGCCGCGCATGCTCTCGCATGCCAAGGGCGTGCACTACTGGACGGCGGATGGCCGGCAGATCCTCGACGGTGTCGCGGGGCTGTGGTGCGTAAACGCCGGCCATGGTCGCAAGGAAATCAGCCAGGCCGTGGCGCGCTCGCTGGAGCAGATGGACTTTGCGCCGCCCTTCAACATGGGTCATCCGCAAGCCTTCGACCTGGCCAACAAGATCAAGAAGATCGCGCCCGCGGGGCTCGATCATGTGTTCTTCGTGAACTCCGGTTCCGAGGCCGTGGACACTGCGCTGAAGATGGCGCTGCAGTACCAGCGGCTGAAGGGTGAGGCCACACGCACCCGCCTCATTGGTCGCGAGCGCGGCTATCACGGCGTGAACCTGGGCGGCACTTCACTGGGCGGCATGCTGCCCAATCGCAAGGCCTGGGGACCGGTGATGGTGCCGGGCGTGGACCACCTGCCCCACACATTGAACATGGCGAAGAACGCCTTCACCAAGGGACTACCCGAGCACGGCGCTGAACTGGCCGGGGAACTGGAGCGGCTGGTCGGTCTGCACGATGCCTCGAGCATCGCTGCCGTCATCGTCGAACCCATCGCCGGTTCCACTGGTGTGATTCCGCCGCCCAAGGGCTACCTGCAGAAGCTGCGCGAGATATGCACCAAGCACGGCATCCTGCTGATATTCGACGAGGTGATCACCGGTTTCGGCCGCACCGGCTCGGCCTTCGCCGCGCAGGAATTCGGCGTGAAGCCGGACCTCATCACCTGCGCCAAGGGCCTGACCAATGGCTCGGTGCCCATGGGTGCGGTGATCGTCAGCAAGGAGATCTACGATGCCTTCATGGTGGGACCGGAAGCCGCCATCGAGTTCTTCCACGGCTATACCTATTCCTGCCACCCGACGGCCTGCGCCGCCGGCATCGCCACGCTCGATATCTATGAACGCGAAGGCATCTTCCAGCGCGTGAAGGAAATCGCACCCTACTGGGAAAATGCCGTGCACAGCTTGAAGGGACTGCCCGGTGTCATCGACGTCCGCAACTATGGCCTGGTCGCCGGCATCGAATACGAACCCATCGCCGGCAGCCCGGGCAAGCGCGGCATGGACACCTTCCTGAAGGCCTTCGACGCCGGAATCCTGGTGCGTGCCGCGGGGGACATCACCGCCCTGTCGCCGCCGCTGGTCATCGAGAAGCCGCAGATCGATCAGCTGATCGAAACACTGGGCAAGGTGATCAAGGCGCAGTAGTCGCGCGGCCATTTGCCGCCCGCGCCCTTGAAGCAAGAAGGCCCGACGACAAGCGCCGGGCCTCTTTAATACATCGCGAGACGCCGGATCGCTCCGGCGTCACCGGTGTCTTATTCTGACTTCCAGGGCAGCGTGGTCGAGATCGACAGCAGCACCTTCGAATCGGTCGAGAACACCTTGCCGCTGCTCGGCAGGTCCGAGCCATCGACAAACTTCAGCGTCGCAGCAATCGGGCCGAAGGAACGCGAGAAACCCGCGGACCAGTCGAAGTACTCGATGCTGTCCCAGTAGTCGCCGAAGCTGTAGCCGGCATGCACCACGAAGGAGAAGTCATGCGGCAGCGGGAACGTGCCGTTGGCTTCCGTATACACACCCGAGGTGTGACCTGCGGTGGACTTGCCGCCGAAGTCCGGCGAGAACCATACCTTGCCCGCGAACCAGCCCTTGCTGATGCCGGCGTAGGCTTCCCAGTACTTCAGGCTGCCCGCGCTCGGGTAGGTGTAGTAGATGGCGCCCACGTCATAGCCGAAGCTTTCCTTGGCATCGCCACCGGCGAAGCCCGCGAAAGCATCAACCTCGACATCGGGCTTGCTGGTTCCGAAATCGACATTGCTGCCCCACAGACCGGCGTAGAAGCCGCTTGCGTGGTTGTAGTTCAGCCCGAGCTGGAAGGCGGGATCCTTCGCAGTCTGGCTGATGCCACGGAAGTCATAGTCCGAGACGACCGCGGGGGTGACAGTGATATCTGCGCTGGCGATGCCAGCAAAGGCCAGCAGTGAACCCGCCAGTACGGCGCGTGACTTGATCATTCAGGTAATCTCCTAAAGACAGTTTGTTGTATCTGACCGACGCCCAAGCATTGCAAGCAGCGTACCAGCAGTTCCAAGGGATTCGAGGAATCGCTGTCCAGACAGGCATCAGAATGCCACACTGTATGATGCGTTGAACAGATGATTTCCATAATCAACTGAAAATCCACAGTATTTAGTTCTGCACCAAAAAGCGGCCAGATGTGTGGACAGGGGTCGAACCGGACTGAAGGCCAGCTCAAACGTCGACAGCAAGTCGGAAAATTTGATGTTTCTTTATTACAACAAAGATTCATTGCACCAATACGGATCTACAGCCCCGGAACGCTGCACCCATTTCGGGCGAACGGTGAGAACGCAGGGGCGCGGATCAGCGCGGAAGTTGGGCTGAAGGCCAGTCGCCCAGAGAAACGGCCAGGGCGGAACGGGCCCGCCAGTAATCGCGCAGCAGCCCTACCTGGTCCTCTTCTGTAGCCAGTAGCGCCTGCCTGACCCGCAGCCGATCCATCTCACTGGCGTTCTCATTGGCGGCGAGCGTGACCGTCGCCTGGCGCTGCACGGCGATCACGTTGCGCTCGTTGTGCTCGAGCAAGGCGCGCGTGACGCTCATTTCGGCCGCATGCGTACGGATTTCGGCGCGCGCGTTCAGCCGGCTGGACTCCAGGGTGCGCATCGCCGCGCGCAGCTCGGCATCGGCATTCAGCAGCTGCGCCTGCCGCTGATCGAACAGCGGTAATTCGATGACCGCATTCGGGCCAGTGAACGCCGTTCCACCGATGGCACGGTCACGGAACAAACCCAGATCGAACTGGTTCAGCCAGCGAAAGTGTCGCTGCATGGCCAGCACCCGCAGTCGGGTATCCACGGCGCGTGCGGCGGGCTGTACATCGAGTCGTTTTTCCAGCGCAGCGCCTTCCTGCTTCCCCGCATCGAAATCCGCAGCAGGCAGTGCCGGCAGTGTGCCGCTGATCTGCCAATCGTCATGCCAGCCTTCCAGCCCCAGCAGCAGCCCGAGTTTCTCGCGCGCGGTGGCCACATCCAGGCCATTGCGCAGCACTGACCCCGTGGTGTTGATCACGCCAGCGCGCAGCGTCTGCAGATTCTGCGGACTGGAAGGACTGGCAGTCTGCTGGTTCTCCAGCACCGCCTGGGTAGCCGTCAGCGAACTGCGCCGGACCTCTGCGATGCGCAGCGCAGCGCTGTACTCCAGCCACGCCTGCGCGACGCGGGCGCCGAACTGGGTAATGCGGCTGGCGGCCTCATACCGCGCGCGGTCCAGGTCACGGCGCGCGACGGCGCGACGATCCGGCATGTTCAGCAGGCCGATGAGATTCTGCAGCACACCGACGGTGACATTGCGGCCGGGGTAGAAGGCCGAAAGATTTCCACCGGGCTCGCGCTCACCGACGATGGCAACGGGATTGGGCGGCGTTGCAGCTGCCACGAACTGCGATCGCGAGATTTCCAGCTGCTCCAGCGCCAGCTGCAGCTCCGGGCTTGCGAGGAAGGCCACCGTGATCGCTTCATCGAGCGTGAGCCCATCGGCCAGCATGGATTCCACGTTGGCACGCGCCTGCCGCTCGGCCTGCGCGTCGCGTCGCCACAGCAGCGGGGCCGCCGTCTGCGTCGACACCAGTCGCGCGGTGGCGTCCAGATTCTCTCGCGATGAGGGGATGGCGCAGCCTGCCAGCAGCAGCACGGCCACGCAGTTCCAACCCTGTGCAATCCAACGGTACCTATGCATCGACGGCCACTATATAGTGCGCCGACTTTACCGACCACGTCGCAGCAGTCCCCGATACGCGGAGCCGAAGATGAGTGTGGAAATCGTGAATCAGCATCGCGTCGCCGGAGGCACGCTGCGTTACTGCCGTCACCAGAGCGAGGCCACGCGCACGCCGATGCGGTTCTCGCTGTTCCTGCCGCCCGGCGCCGGGCCACATCCCGTGTTGCTGTGGCTGTCGGGCCTCACCTGCACGGAAGAAAACTTCACCACCAAGGCTGGCGCCTATCTGGACGCCGCGCGACTGGGTCTGGCCATCCTCGCTCCGGATACCTCGCCACGCGGCGAAGGCGTGGCCGACGACGCTGCCTACGATCTGGGCCAAGGTGCCTCGTTCTATGTCGATGCGACGCAGGCACCGTGGTCGGCACACTTCCAGATGGAGCGTTACGTAACCGGCGAACTGCCGGGCGTCGTGGCCGGTGAATTTCCGGTGGCGCTGGATCGCCTCGGCATCAGCGGCCACTCCATGGGCGGCCATGGCGCGCTGACGCTGGCGCTGCGTCATCCGCAGCAATTCCGCAGCGTCTCGGCGTTCTCGCCGATCTGCTCGCCGACCCGCTGCGCCTGGGGACAGAAAGCCCTTGGCACCTATCTGGGTAGCGACCAGGCCACGTGGCGTGGCCACGATGCCTCGCTGCTGATCGAATCCGGCGCCGCGCGCGGCCGCTACGATGAAATCCTGGTGGATCAGGGCGGCGCCGACAATTTCCTGGTGGAACAGCTGAAGCCCGAGCTGCTCGAAGCCGCCTGCGCGAACGCCGGCCAGCGCCTGAATCTGCGCCGCCAGGAAGGCTACGATCACTCGTACTTCTTCGTCAGCAGCTTCATCGGCACGCATCTGGCCTGGCATGCGGAGCGGCTGAGTTGAGCGCGCGTCCACGCGTGCTGCTGACGCGGCGCTGGACGGCCGAGGTGGAGCAGTATCTCGCCGAACGCTTCGACGTCACCGTGAATGAATCCGACACGCCGTTGGACGCAGCCGCGCTGGCTGCCGCCATGCAATCGCATGATGCGCTATGTCCCACGGTGACCGATCGCATCGATCGGCAGGTGCTCGCGGCGCCGAACCGACGCGTGCGGTTGATCGGCAACTTCGGCGTGGGGTTCAATCACATCGACGTCGATGCGGCGCGTGAGCTGGGGGTGCAGGTGTCGAACACACCTGATGTGCTCACAGACACCACGGCGGATCTGGCCATCCTGCTGATGCTGATGGCCTCGCGCCGCGCCGGAGAGGGGGAGCGTGAACTGCGCGAAGGACGCTGGACCGGCTGGCGTCCCACCCATCTGATGGGTCAGAGCCTCGCCGGCAAGATGCTGGGCCTCATCGGCTTCGGGCGCATCGCACAGTCCACCGCGCGCAAGGCGCGATTGGGTCTGGACATGCGCATCGCCTATCACAGCCGCCGGCGCCTGCCGGCCGATGTGGAAGCCGAGCACCACGCGGCTTATTTCGAATCCGTCGATGAGCTCATTTCCACCTGCGATGTGATCTCGCTGCATTGCCCGGGCGGCGCCAGCACGCATCACCTCATCAATGCCGAGCGACTGCGACGCATGAAGAACAGTGCGCTGCTGATCAATACGGCGCGCGGACCGGTGGTGGACGAGGCGGCGCTGGTGGAGGCGCTGTCGCAGCGCCGCATTGCGGGCGCCGGGCTGGACGTGTACGAGCAGGAACCCAAGGTGCATGCGGGGTTGCTCGGTCTCGACAATGTCGTGCTGCTGCCCCATCTGGGCAGCGCCACGCGCGAAACACGCACCGCCATGGGCATGCGTGTGGCCGAGAACCTGGAAGCATTCTTCGCTGGCCGGCCGCTGCGCGATCCGGTGGTGTAGCCGGACAGACGGCCAGGGCAAGGGCAACTGATGCAGCAGTGGATCGCCCGCTACCTGCGCGATCAGCGCCTGCCGGATAGCTACGCGGCGTTGATCGCCGACGTGTTGCTGCCGCTGGGTGAGCAACTGGCCGCGCGCGTGCGACTCAGTGATTCGATGGTGGTCATTGGACTGTGCGGTGCGCAGGGCAGTGGCAAGTCCACGGCCGCCGCCGTGCTCTGCGAACTGCTGAATCAGCAGGCCCTGCCAGCCATGGCCGTCTCCATCGATGACTTCTACCTGCCCCGCGCGCAGCGCGAAGAACTGGCGCGCAGCGTGCATCCCCTGCTGTTGACGCGCGGCGTGCCGGGCACGCATGACGTGGAGCTGGCGCAGGCCGTGATCGAATCGCTGGCCGAAGGCGGCGTCACGCGCGTGCCGGTGTTCGACAAGGCCACCGATGACCGGCTGCCACGCCCGCAGTGGCGCAGCGTGGAAGGACCGCTGCGTGCGGTGATCCTCGAGGGCTGGTGCGTTGGGGCACTGCCGCAGCCGAAGGGTGAACTCGCGAAGCCGATCAATGCGCTGGAGCGCGATGAGGATGCCGACGGCCGCTGGCGCAGCTACGTCAACACGGCCCTCGAAGGGCGCTATCGCGCGCTGTTCTCGCGATTGTCGCCGCTGGTGCTGCTGGCCGCGCCCTCGTTCGAGGTGGTGCTCGGCTGGCGCAGCGAGCAGGAGCACAAGCTGCGCGAGCGGCTGCTGCGCGAGGGTGGCGATGCCTCACGCGTGATGAGCGACGGGGAGATCGCGCGCTTCATCAGCCACTACGAGCGCATCACGCGGCATATCCTCACGGAGATGCCGGCGCGTGCCGATCATCTCATTGCCCTTGATGCCGCGCGGCACGCGCAATGGCGGCGTTGATCAGGTCGCGGGCCTCGGCGGCATCGCCCCAGCCCAGCACCTTCACCCACTTGCCGGGCTCCAGATCCTTGTAGTGCTCGAAGAAGTGCTGGATCTGCTGGATGGTGATGGCCGGCAGGTCGGCATAGTTCTCCACATGCTCGTAGCGGCGCGTGAGCTTGGGTACGGGCACTGCGACGATCTTCTCGTCGCCACCGGCCTCGTCCTGCATTTTCAGCACGCCGATGGGGCGCACCGCGATCACTGAACCCGGCAGCAGTCCGCGCTGATTGGCGATGATGACATCGCAGGGATCACCATCGTCGGACAAGGTATGCGGGATGAAGCCATAGTTGCCGGGATAGCGCATCGACGTGTACAGGAAGCGGTCGACGATCAGCGCCCCCGAAGGCTTGTGCATCTCGTACTTGATCGGCTCGCCTCCCACCGGCACTTCGACGACGACATTCACTTCATGCGGCGGACGGGCGCCGATGGGCAGGGCTTCAAGACGCATGCGAAAGCTCCGGTGAGCGGGAAAGTGGCGGCAATATAAGCGATCCGGCCGTGGGCACTCTGCGCATATCGCAAAACCGTGAAATTGCCGCCGATCTAGCGCACGGACGCCAAAAATCGGCGATCCTTGATGCTTGGCGGCCTTCAAGACCGCGTGGGGAGAATGTTGATGTCGCGCCACCTGCCATGGTTGACCTTGCTATGCCTGCCGCTGCTGGCCAATGCCGCAGCACCGCCACGTGCGGCACCGGCTGTGCCAGCAGGCCCGCCCTCGTTCACCGTCGAGCAGGTGGCCTCGGGCCGTCAGCTGTATTCGCGACAATGCGCGCCCTGCCATGGCGCCGCGCAGGAAGGTGGTGAAGCCGGGCCCGCATTGCGCGGCAATGCGTTCCAGACCAAATGGGCGGGCAAGCCCTGGCAGGAGCTGTTCGAGCAGATGCGTCGCACGATGCCGGTGACGCAACCGGCCGGACTGCCGCGCTCGCAGTACGAGGACCTCACCGCGCTGCTGCTGTCGGTGAACGGCCAGGAAGCCGGTACCGCGCGACTGTCGGCCGACAATGTTGCCGTATCGCGCGCGCCGGAGCCGCGCGTTGCCGATACCGAATGGCTGCATCACCGCGGCGATGCGGGCAGCATGAACTACTCGCCGCTGAACCAGATACGGCGCGACAACATTTCAAGGATGCGCGTGGCCTGGCGCTGGAAGTCCGACAACTTCGGGGCCTCGATCTATCCCAACAACGAGGTCACGCCATTGATGGCGAAAGGCGTGCTGTACGCCACGACCGGAGCCTCGCGCAGCGTCGTCGGCATCGATGCGAAGACCGGCGAGACATTGTGGATGTACCGACTCGATGAAGGCGCGCGAGCCGACATCGCGCCGCGAAAAGGCCCGGGCCGGGGACTTGCGCTGTGGCGGGATGGAGCGCGCGACACGCTGTTCATGATCTCGCAAGGCTACCGCCTGATCGCGCTGGATGCGGCTACCGGGCGTCCCGTGGGCGGTTTCGGCGAGAACGGCATCGTCGACCTGAAGCTGGCGGCTGATCCGGCGCTCGATCCCAATACACCCATCGGTGCCAGTTCACCGCCCATTGTGGTGGGCGATGTGGTGATCGTGGGCGCAGCCTTCGCAGCCGGCGCGGCGCCGCCGCGCAAGGAAATGGCCAAGGGCAATGTGATGGGTTTCGATGCGCGCACGGGCAAGCGCCTGTGGGTGTTCCACACCATCGCGCGCAAGGGTGAGGTCGGCGGCGACAGCTGGACCGACGAGGCGCGCGAATTCACGGGTAACACGGGCGTGTGGGCCCCGATCAGCGCGGATGCCGAGCGTGGCCTGGTTTATCTGCCGGTGGAAGACGCGACCGGAGATTTCTACGGCGGCCACCGGCCGGGCAACAATCTTTTCAGCAGCAGTCTGGTGTGCCTGGATGCGCGCACCGGCGAGCGAAAGTGGCACTTCCAGCTCGTGCACCACGACATCTTCGACTACGACCCGCCGACGGCGCCGGTTCTGCTCGATGTCACGGTGAAGGGCAAACGCATTCCCGCCGTGGCCCAGGTCACCAAGCAGGGACTCACCTATGTGTTCGACCGCGTCACCGGCATTCCGGTGTGGCCCATCGTCGAGCGTCCGGTACCGCAGAGCGATGTACCGGGTGAAGTCACCTCGCCCACGCAGCCCATCCCCACGCTGCCGGAAGCATTCGAGCGCCAGGGTGTAACGGAGGCGGATCTCAACAATCTCACCCCCGAAATCCTGGCCGAGGCAAAGCGCCTGGTGGCGCGCTATCGCATGGGTCCGGTGTTCACGCCGCCTTCGGTGGTGACGGAGACCAATGCGGGCACGCTGCAGTCACCCGGCTCGCAGGGCGGTTCCAACTGGCAGGGCGCAGTAGCCGATCCGGAAACAGGCATCCTGTACGTGTCTTCCACCTCCACCATCACGACGATGTCGATGACCAGCGATCCCGCGCGCTCCAACATGCGCTACATCATCGCAGGCAGTCGCATCGCAGGTCCCTTCGGCTTGCCGCTGGCGCGTCCACCCTGGGGAACCATCGTCGCCACCGACCTCAACACCGGCAAGAAACTCTGGACCATCGCCAATGGCGATACGCCGGAATACGTGCGCAAGAACGAGAAGCTGAAGGGCATGGTCATTCCACGCACGGGTCATGACGATCGCGCCGGCCTGCTGGTGACCAAGTCACTGCTGTTCGCCGGCGAAGGCGCCGGCATGTTCGTGGCCAGCGAAGGCGGCAACATCCTGCGCGCGCACGACAAGAAAACCGGGGAAATCCTCTGGGAGATGGA